>JBBDSB010000633.1:0-16913 GCA_040905205.1 Cyclobacteriaceae bacterium | reverse complement strand
ATAATTGCCAGAAAGATTGTATTGTATTTGAATAAAAAAGTAGAAGCCTTTGTTTTTCGCATACAATATCTTTGATAAGATAAATTAAAGTATTTCAATAAAATCATTTTCTTATGAAAGTAATTATACCCATTCCATTTAGGTGGAAAAGAATTTTGATGCTTTATTGCTTTATGGGCTTACTGCACTACAGTTTTGGCCAAGATACCAAAACCATCAGTGGAACCGTCACAGACAATGCCGATGAATCCATTCCCGGTGTCAATGTATTGGTAAAAGGAACTGCTGTGGGCACCATCACCGATATTGACGGAAGCTATAGCGTCAACGTGCCGGATGGCAGCAATACTCTGGTATTCTCCTTCATTGGTTACCAAACCCAAGAGGTGACAATTGGCAATAGCACCCAGGTTGATGTTTCTTTGGAGCCCTCCCTATCCGACATGGAGGAAGTGGTGGTGATTGGTTATGGGGAGCAATCGAGGGAAGTATTGACTACCTCAGTAAGTAAGATGGATGAAAGGGTTCTGGAAAACATTCCTTTTTCCAATGTCGCCTCTGCCATGCAGGGAACCCTGCCAGGGGTTAGGGTGCAATCCACATCAGGCCAGCCTGGTGCTGCACCAAGGGTAATCGTTAGAGGTGGTACGTCCATTAACAATCCGAATGGTGCTTCCCCATTATATGTTGTAGATGGGGTAATCAGGCCTGACATTGATAACATTGCGCCAAATGACATTGAATCCTTTCAGGTTTTGAAGGATGCGGCCTCTACTTCCATTTATGGGGCCAGGGGATCAAATGGCGTGGTAGTAATTACTACCAAATCGGCCAAATCCGGTTTTGTTTCAGCCACCTACTCAGGGAGCTATTCATTATCTCAACCGGGGCAATTATATGATTTGGCCTCTGGTAGGGATTATTTAACATTCGCCAGAAGGGCCATGATGGTTCAGGATGTTTTTCCTGACGCCTCCTTCAGGCTTACCAATCCAGTAGGATTTGGGACTGGAAATGATTTAACCAATAATACGGCATATACCACGCAATTTTTGAGTCCAGAAAACGAACATAAACTCAATGAAGGTTGGGAGAACATGCCAGATCCCTTGGATCCTTCCAGAACTTTGATTTTCCAGGATACAGATTGGCAGGATGTATTATTTAGAACTGCAACCATTCAAAATCATCATGTATCCCTTTCAGGTGGAACGGAAAAGGCTAAATTTACAGGTAGCCTTGGTTACCTTAATAATGAAGGAATTGCAATTACTACAGGTTATGAGCGATATACAATCAATTTAAATGGAGATTTTAAAATAAGTGATAATTTCAGTTTTTATGGAATAGCTAATTATGCCAATTCGATTGATAATCAAGTCAATAATATCACCCATATTTTTGCTCGGGCAATAACCCTACCCCCTACCACAAAATACAAATTTGAAGATGGAACTTTAGCACCTGGACAAGCCTTGAGTGAGGGAAATCCGGAATATGTATTAAGAAATCGGGTTGCAGAAAACAGCGAAGAGAATATAACCTTTACTGTAGGCTCAAGGTGGCAAATTTTGCCGGAATTAAGTTTCGAACCTCAGGTTTCAATTTACAATAGAACCAATGATGCCTATAATTTCCAACCTGCCATTTTTAATGGTCCAGGAAATCTGGTTGACAACCGGTCTGCAAGTGCTTCCATCAGCAGATGGAGGCAAACCCAGGTAGATGCAGTATTCCATTATTCAAAATCTTTTGCTGCTGTACATAACTTGAATGCTACCGCTGGCTATGCTTATTTTGGGAGAAAGAGCTCAGGATTCAGTGCCTCCGGGCAGGGTGCTTCTACGGATCTGATTCCGACGCTGAATGCATCCGGTGAGCCGGTAAGTGTCAACAGTTCCATATCTGATCAGGTGATCCTGGGTTACTTCGGAAGGGTGAATTATGACTATAATTATAAATACCTTTTTTCCTTTAACGCCCGGTATGATGGGGCATCAAATTTAGGTGCCAGTTATAAATGGGGTTTTTTTCCTGGGGTATCCGTCGGCTGGAACATGCATAAAGAGGATTTCTGGCAAAACCTACCGGAAAATATTTTTTCCAGCCTCAAATTAAGGGCAAGTTATGGTATCAATGGGAATATTGGCAATCTGGGTGATTTTGCCGCTCAGGGGGCCTATGGTGTTGGATCGATATATGGTGGTTATGCAGGTATCCAAAATACCATTATTCCAAACCCCGAACTACAATGGGAAAGGTCTAAAACCTTAAATTTTGGGGCCGACATCACGCTGTTCAACAGATTGGGAATTATCCTGGATGTATTTCGCAGGGAAACCGACAACTTGATTACCAATCTGGCCCTTCCGCCATCTACCGGTTTTGGAAGTACCCTGACAAATTTGGGGAGCCTGGAAAACAAAGGAGTGGAACTGGAAATGAATTATGCGGTTTTACCTTCCTCTGCTGACTTCCAGTGGAACCTGGCCTTCAATTTTGCAACCCTTCAAAACAAGATATTAAAGCTTCCTGACAATGGTGCGGAGAGAAATAGGGTAGGTGGTTTTTTTGTTTGGGACCCCGGTATTGAAGATTATGCATGGAAAGGTGGCTTGCAGGAAGGTGGTGCAATGGGTGAATATTATGTACATCAACAATTAGGGGTTTATCCAACAGATCAGGATGCAGAAAATGCACCTACTGATATCTACAAAAGATTTCCGGATGTGGCCTTTGGCGGAGATTTTATATGGGATGACCTGGATGGCAACGGGGAGATCGACGATAGGGACAGGGCATATGTCGGAAATGAATTCCCGACCCTAACAGGAGGATTTACAAATTCTTTTTCTTATAAAAATCTGTTTTTGTCCTTCCGTATGGATTATACTGTAGGCCATACTATTTACAATTATGCTAGGGCATTTATGGAGGGACAATGGAAATTAAATATGAACCTTACCCAAAATATGGTGGAAAATGCATGGCAGGAACAAGGTGATATTGCTGAATTACCGAGATACGATTGGGAAAGTACTAGAGCCCAAATCAATATTCATCCAAACCGCACGGGTCAGGGATATTATGAACTCGGGGATTATTTAGCGCTCAGGGAAATCACCCTGAGCTATACCCTGCCCACTAAATTATTAGCTCCTTTAAAAATAGAAAGTGTTAAAGTCAACTTCACTGGCAATAATCTGTATTATTTTACTGGATATAAAGGGCTTAATCCGGAATTTGGTGGTCGGGATTACGGAAGGTATCCTATTCCCAGAAATTACATTTTCGGATTAAATGTATCATTCTAATATTTAATTTAGGAAATCATGAGAATTTTAAAAATTGCTTTACTAATCAATTTGTTTATATGCAGTGCTTGTTCGGACTTTTTAGATGTGGAGCCTGTAAGTGTAATCACCACAGAATCTTTCTGGCAGTCTGAAGGAGATGCCGAGGGAGCTTTGATTGGCATGTATGTTAACCTCAGAAATATTTCCTCCTCCAACCTTTACTATTTAGGGGAAGCAAGGGCAGACGTATTAGCCTTAGGTACCGTGGGTGAAGGCGGATGGTCCAAGTATTATTTGAACAGGCTTCAACCGGAGGATGCCGGACCTAGTTGGCAGAGTTTTTACACGCTGGTAAACAGTGCCAATCTTCTGATAAAGTATGTCCCTCAAATAGAATTTGCCTCTGAAGACAGAAAAAATACCATTCTTGCAGAGGCACATGCGATGAGGGCCTTTACCTATTTCGTAATGACCAGGACCTGGGGAGACCTTCCCCTGAGGATCGAGCCTACGGAGAGTGAAAACCCCGAACTAACGCAAATTCCCAGGACAGCTCAAAGCGAAATATTTCAATTGATCAAAGAGGATATTGATTTGTCCCTTGATTTGTTCCCCACAGACGAATATGCAGAAAGCAGGATGTTTTGGTCAAGACCTGCCGCAAATGCACTGAAAGGTGAAGTATATCTTTGGACGGGTAAAAGGACCGATGGTGGTTCCGCTGATATTCAGACTGCACTAGCCGCGTTGGAAGAAATAGAAGGAACCAATATCTCCCTTCTCGATAATTTTGCAGACGTATTTGAATATGACAATAAGGGGAACAACGAGATACTGATGTCAGTAAGGTACGCTGAATTTGAATCTGCTGGAAATAATTATTTCAATGACATGTACATCATTGGAAGTGCCATACCCTCTAATATTTCCCAGGAAACCCGTGAGGTCATCGGTGCCATTGGCGGAGGCAGCAACAATATCGTTGTTCCTACCGATTATGTGAAATCCCTGTACAGCGAAGGTGACACCCGAAAGAATCCGACATTTTTTGAAATTTATACCAATCAAGAAAATGGTGACCAGGAATATTATACGACTATCGTTACCAAGGGTAATGGCACGGTGATCGGTGGAAGCAGAAATTTCATCGATGACATCATTTTGTACCGGTACGCAGATGTTCTTCTTATGGTTGCCGAAGCGAAAAATGCATTAGGGGAAGATCCTTCCACAGAAATTAACCTTGTCCGTGAGCGGGCATATGCAGAACAGTTTGAGGGGAATGAATTCGTATCAGGAAGCCAGGAAGAGAACGATGCGGCAATTTTAGAGGAAAGGCTTCGGGAATTGGCCTTTGAAGGTAAAAGGTGGTGGGATTTGGTGCGGTTTGGAAAAGCCATAGAAATGTTGCCCACTCTTCAAGCATATGATAATCCGGAAGAAAGGTTATTGTGGCCTATCTCCAATAGCGTGCTGAGCCTGGAAAATAATGTAACCCAAAACCCGGGTTATTAAATAAAAAATAAGGTATGGTACATTTTAAATATTTGGTTCTTTTGTTGGGGATGGTTTATTTTAATGGCACGATAGAGAAGGAACAAGTGATGCCCAACAAAGGCAAAAAAACGATTGTTAAGAAAAAAGATATTGTTATTTATAAAAATGATAACTTTTATGCTACTTTTCCATCGGTAATAAAAAACAAAGAGGGCAAAATAGTGGTGGCATTTCGCCGCGCCCCTGACAGAAAAATATTTGGTGAAAATGGAAATTTTCATGTTGATCCGAATAGTTATCTGGTTCAGGTTAGTTCACTGGATAACGGACAAACCTGGACTGAAGAACCAGAATTAATTTATGCCCATTCATTTGGTGGTTCCCAGGACCCCTGCTTATTACAATTAAGTAATGGGCATATATTATGTACCAGCTATGGCTGGGCTTATGTGAGGGATGACGGCGTATCAAAACTTGAAAAACCATATTCAGAGAATAAATCAGGGTTTATTGCATTGGGTGGGTACTATTTGAAATCTAAGGATAATGGTCAATCCTGGAATGGACCCTTTTATCCCCCAAATATACCTACCGAGGTTAGAAAAAATGCTCTTGGGGCACCCCTGCCCTCTTTAAATAGGGGGGCACTTTGGGAAAGTGAAAAAGGGAAGATTTTTTGGGCGGTTGCGTCAAGTCATGATTCAATAGAAATCAAACGAAAATCTGTTCATTTATTAATTTCTAAAGATCAAGGAGTATCCTGGGAATATTCCTGCCCCATAGCAAAAGATGATGAGGTTGATTTTAATGAAACCTCAATTTATGAGACCCCAAAAGGTGATTTGGTGGCTTTTTTGAGGACTGCTAACTTTGAAGATGAAGCATGTATAGCCCGTTCTGAAGATGGTGGAAAAACCTTTAAACCATGGAAGGGAATGGGATTTAAGGGCCATCCTTTACAGGCTATTCGATTGGAAGACCAAAGGGTGCTATTGGTATATGGTTATCGCCATAAACCTTATGGAATAAGGGCAAGGATTCTAAATCCCGAATGTACCGATTTTGCTACTGCCGAGGAATTTGTGATCAGGGAGGATGGTGGCTCAACTGATATTGGATACCCTTGGGCAGTATCTTTGGATGAAAATAGGGTCCTGGTCACTTATTATTTCAATATTGATAATGGCTCGAGGTTTATTGCTGGTTCAATTTTGGAAATTGGGTAAAAGAATATAAAAGTGCAATGAGATGATTAGAATGAAAATTAAGAAGGATTTTTTATTTAGCGGTTTTGGAATTCTTCTAAATAAAATATGTAATTTGATATTACGGTTGTCGGTTATAGGTGTTTTGACAAGCTGTTTTTCCAATGATGGTCAAGAAAATAAACCTAATATATTAATTATTGTTTCGGAGGATAACAGTGCAGATTTGGGGGCCTATGGAAATCCCATAGTCCATACGCCACACCTTGACAGTCTAGCCAAGAACGGGGTAAGGTTTACCAATGCCTATACGACCTATTCCGTTTGTAGTCCATCAAGGAGCAGTATTTTCACGGGCTTGTTTCCCCATCAAAACGGACAGCTTGGCTGGGCCACCCATCATTATGGTTTATATGAAGGCATCAAAGTGCTACCTCAATATTTGAAAGAGTCGGGTTATCGGACTGGCTTTTTGGGCAAAATCCATGTCAATCCGGAAGATCGATTCAACTTTGATTTTTCGGCTTTGCCAGGGTCTAATTTTCAGAAGGAGAATCTGGAAGAATATGCTTTAAACGCCAAAAAATTCATAGACCAGTCAGATGAGCCCTATCTTCTAATGGTCAATTTCCCCGATGCCCACCTTCCTTTTCAAAATGAGGTCGATGGATTGCCTTCTATAAAAGTGGATACCTCTAAAATCAAGGAGACATTGCCTTTTGTAGGTGTCAACAATCAGAGGCTTAGGAGGGTGACTGAAGCTTATTATAATTGCATGAACAGGCTGGATGAATCTATTGGGATGTTATTCGAAGCCATGGGAGATTTATCCAATACCTGCATCATCTACATCAGTGATCATGGTGCCCAATTCAGTCGCGGTAAACTGACCAATTATGAAGGAGGGTTGAAAATTCCTTTTATTATTACCTATCCTGAAGGCATCAATGGCCAGGGGCTGACCAGGGATGAACTGGTTTCCGTCATTGATATTCTGCCTACTGTTTTGGATTTGACCGGGTCAGAAATCCCTACAGATCTGCCCGGGACTTCTTTAATGGAATTATTTAAGGATGACGGGGGTGCCAACGAATGGAGAAATTACCTGGGAGCGGATGGTGAAGGTGCTTCCCCTGTTTTTTACTATCCAAGAAGAAGTATCCGTGGCGAACAATATAAACTTATCCATAACATTGACGTGGGAAGGGGTGATTTTCCAGCTTTTCATGCCTATGCCAATCCCGATTTTGCCTCTGGAGCAACGGTAGAGGAAATTGCCGCATCCAGTGAAAGAGTAAGAAAAGCTTACGCACTATGGCAAAACCCTCCGGAGTGGGAGCTTTATGACCTGAAAAATGATCCATGGGAATTTGAAAATCTCGCTGAAAATCCAAGTTTTGAGACTGTGCTTTCAGAAATGAAACAAGCTTTAATGAAGTGGCGAAATGCTTCTGATGACCCATTTCTGGATAAAGAAAAATTGGACAGGTTTACTTGGGAAATGGATTCTATTAATACCCTTTATCCTGACCATAGTTATCAGAAAGTGGAAGGGTTCAAATGGAATTATATTGATTATTTAAACAATTAATGGAGAATGCCGAGCAGGAAATGGCAATAAAATTGTAGGCTCCTTAATTCTTGCTTGCAAAAAGGGTGACATTCCAAAACATTAAAATAATATAATAATGATAGAAAATTGGTTGAAAATTTTTATCCTGAGCCTGCCGATCATTGTTTTGGAGACAGACAAGGGGCTTAATGAAGAAATAAAATTAGAGGCAAGACTCGGTCCACCAGAAGTGGAAATTATGGACCGTTTCATTTCCATTGACAACGTCTGTGCCTGGCCCAATTTGACTAAATTGGAAGATGGGAGCATCCACGCCAGTATATTTAACCAACCCAGCCATGCGAGAAGAGAGGGAAATGTTGAGGTATGGTCCACCAGGGATGGAGGGAAATTTTGGGAAAAGTCGGGTACTGCCGTCCCCAATGACAAAGGTACCAACCGAATGAATGTGGCTGCCGGGAAAAATGGAAAGGGAGAACTGGTGGTAGTGGCTTCTGGTTGGGAATTAAAACCCGGTGAATCTTCTGAAGCTCCCATGGATTTGGTGGGCGTGCTCCGGCCTTGGATATCCATCTCCGGGGACGGGGGGAAGAAATGGAAATTGTACAAAGATGGCTTTCCCAAAGCCGAAAATGGAATGACTGAATTCATCCCTTTTGGGGACGTTATATCCGCTCATGATGGCAGTTTGAGGGTTCTTGCCTATGCTCAATCGTTGGATAAGGCAATTAATAAAGTTTCCATGTTCAGAAGTGATGACCAGGGGAAATCCTGGAGCTGGGTATCTCATCTGAGCGATGCCAAAGGAAAAGCTGCTTTTTCGGGAGGGCATAATGAAACCGCTTTTTTTCAGACAGGGCCAACTACCTGGATTGCAGCGGCAAGAAGGTGGAAAGCAGGTATGGCCATGGACTTGTTCATCAGTAATGATGATGGTGAAAACTGGCAGCTGGAACGGCAGTTAACCGATGAAAGACAACATCCCGGCCATATTACATCCCTGGAAAATGGAGACCTTTTGCTTACTTATGGAAACAGAAAGCCCGGGCAATACGGTGTAGCGGTAAAAGTCAGTAAAGACCTGGGAAAATCCTGGTCAGAAGAAGTTATACTTGTGGATGATTTAAGCAGTGGAGACTGTGGCTATCCGGCCAGTGCGCAACTTGAAGATGGTTCTATTTTGTCAGCCTATTACTCCAATGGAAATGATGTCCATCAAAGGTACCATATGGGAACCGTTATCTGGAAAAGGCCATAATTCAACCTTATGAATCCACTGAAAGCCAATGAAATATACGGGACCTGGGGTACCTTATTATTACCTATACTACCCGATCAAAGTATTGATTATAACCTGCTGGAAAAAGAGATAGACTATTTGATAAATTCCGGGGTTAACGGAATTTATTCCAATGGCACCGCCGGAGAATTTTACTGCCAAACCGTAGAAGAATTTGAGCAGATCAATGTGTTGTTGGCCGGGAAGTGTGAGCAGGCAGGCCTTCCCTTCCAGATCGGTTGTGGGCATATGGATCCCATGGTTTCTCTGGATCGCATAAAAAGGGCAAAGCCGCTTTACCCTTCTGCGATTCAGGTAATTCTTCCGGATTGGTATCCTCCTTCCCAAGAGGAAATTTTGTTATTTCTGGAAAAAATCGCCCATGCCGCTGCCCCGATTGGCCTGATCTTGTACAATCCGCCACATGCCAAAAAACAATTGGTTCCCGGAGACTATAAGGTTATTTTGTCAGAAGGTTTGCCCGTTGTGGGTTGTAAAGTTTTGGGAGGTGGGCGGGAATGGTACAAGGAGATGGCTGATGTATTGGAAAAAATATCGGTGTTTGTGCCCGGCCATCGGTTGGCCACCGGTTTGCCTCTGGGAGCTCATGGTTCCTATTCCAATATGGCCTGTTTAAATCCGGTAATGGCCCAAAGGTGGTACAAAATGATGTTGGAGGAAAAGGATAAGGCTTTGAACCTGGAAGTAAGAATCAATGGATTTTTCCGGGAATTTATTATCCCATATACCACAGAAAAAGGTTATTCCAATGCAGCCCTGGATAAATTTCTGGCTGCTGTAGGAGGTTGGGTAAATTTAGGCACGGAGATGAAATGGCCTTATCTGGGAATCCCATATTCTGAGGTCGTAAAAGTAAGAGAACAAGGAAAAATGGCACTGCCTGAATTTATCAAATAGAAATAAGAACGATGAAAAAATCTGTACAATTATGCTTTCTAATCTTTTGCTTTTTGGTGTTTTGCTCTGCTCTGGTGGAAGGACAGCCGGAACCCGGCCCTGTAAAAGTCCAAAGGGTTTGGGACAAAGCCCCCCACAATGCTTTCCCGGATCTAATCCGGTTTAAAAAATATTTTTATGCCTCAGTAAGGGAGGGGAATAACCACATGCCGGACAATAGTGGTCAAATCAGGATCATCCGCTCCAAAGACGGGGAAAATTGGGAACCTGTTGCTTTGTTGGAAATGGAGGATATGGATGTCAGAGAAGCCAGGTTGTCGGTAACCCCTGAAGGAAAAATCATGGTTTTGACCGCAGTGGGTATTTATGAAAAAGGTTACCAAGAGCTATATCCCATGGTCTCCTTTTCGGACAAAACAGGATTGAATTTCTCTTCCCTGGAAAAGACTACCATGGACCTTGCTCCTTCGTTGGACTGGATTTGGAGCCTGACCTGGCACAAAGGAATTGGATACGGGGTGATCTATCAAGTAAAAGGCGAAGAATGGGAAACCCACCTCCTAAAGACAAGGGACGGAAAACATTTTGAAAAAGTGTCTCAAATTGCCCTTTCAGGAAGACCTAACGAAGCGACTACCCGGTTTGATAAAAATGGAAATATGTATGTGCTGGTGAGAAGGGAAGCAGAGGATAGGATGGGAGTGTTGGCCACCAGTGAATTTCCCTATAAAAATTGGACGTATAATAAATTATCCATCAGACTTGGAGGTCCTAATTTCCTGTTTTTAAATAAAGACAGGTTGGTGATAGGCTCCAGGGAATACGGTGAAGATAATTCACGAAAAACGGGAATTTTTCTGGCCAATACCAAAGGAGAAATCGAGAATACTATTTACCTTCCCAGTGGAGGGGATACGAGTTATCCGGGAATGATACTCTACAAAAAGCACCTTTGGGTCATGTATTACTCCTCCCATGAAGAAAAAACCAATATCTATTTGGCAAAATTGTCAGTAGATCAACTTAAATAATTAAACCTATGAAAATTTTATTTCCTATCGTATTATTGGCTTTTTTGCTACTAAACCCAGCGGCTTACACCAGGGCAAATACCTTTGGTGGCTCCACAGACAGTACAAAAAATTCCCTAACCAAAGTCCGGGACCTCATCATCTATAAAGATGCCCAATATTATGCTTCTTTCCCTTCCATCGTAAAAAAACCGGATGGCGAATACCTGATTTCTTTCAGAAGAGCCCCGGACCGGAAAATTTTCGGGGAGGCGGGCAGCAGCCACGTCGACCCTAATAGTTATTTGGTAAATATGACGTCCAAAGATGGGCTCACCTGGGAAGGAGAACCGGAATTGCTTTATGCCCATGCTTTTGGGGGATCCCAGGATCCCTGCCTCTTGCAGTTGAAGGACGGTACCCTGCTTTGTGCCAGTTATGGTTGGGCATTTTTAAATCAGGAGGGATTGGAAAATGTTAAAAAGCCAATATTTGAAAACAGGGGAGGATCTGTTTTTTTGGGAGGCTATCTGGTGAAGTCTGAAGATGGTGGGAATAGCTGGGAAGGACCCATTTATCCCCCCCACATTGAGCCTGAAGTCAACCTTACCCCTATGGGCAATCCGGTTCCTGCCTACAACAGAGGTGCCATGTACGAAGGCAAGGACGGAAGGATTTTTTGGGTGGTTGCTGCCCACGAATCCGCCAATACCAGGAAAACTTCCAATCACCTCCTGATTTCAGAAGACAAGGGTATGTCATGGGAATATTCCTGCCCGGTGGCACAGGACGAGGAAGTGATATTCAATGAAGCTTCCATTTATGAAACCCCTAAAGGAGATCTCGTGGCTTTTATCCGTACCGCCAATTTCGAAGATCAGGCTGTTATCGCTAGATCCACTGATGGTGGAAAAACCTTTGACCAATGGCAGTCTATGGGGTTTCAGGGGCATCCACTACAGGCAACAAGGTTGCCGGATGACCGGGTACTCCTGGTCTATGGATACCGGCACGAACCTTATGGGATCAGGGCCAGAATCTTGAATTCGGAATGCACGGATTTCGCCACTGCCGAAGAAATTGTCCTTAGGGAGGATGGCGGAAGCGGGGATATCGGTTATCCCTGGGCAGTGGTGATGGATGACCACCATGCCCTGGTGACTTATTATTTCAATATAGACAACGGAACCCGGCATATTGCTGGAACGGTTATTGAATTTTGATAGGAAGCTTAATTTAAATTGAATGGACAGGGGATTTGTATTGCGTTTCCTTTGTCCGATTTTTTTTATCTTTGTAGGGGATGGCCTTGAAGGGGGGTATCACCTTCCTGAATCCAGGTTTTTTGATAGTTGAGATAGTTGCCCAACGAAGGCTTTCCATTTCTCAGTCTAGAATCATGTAAACCCGAAAACTTTATTTGGCCTTATGGATAAAAAGAAAATCGATATTGCATTGCAATCTGCTTATTTGCTTTTGAGCAGTGAAATTCAATCTGTTGAATATGAGGAATTAAAAGAAGAATATTCACAAGCGATTCAGCTTTTGGAAATTGCGTTAAAAGAAATACAGGAAGAACCGTGAGAGATAAAGATAGGTGCTAAGCTTCCAAATAACTTTACCTTGTCCTTGTAATCTGAGATTCCAGATGAAGTTTATTTTGCCAGGCAGTACCCTCTTTAAAATAGACACAGAAAAAGCAGATCAGGTAAATCCCCCTTAATAAGGGGGTTAAGGGGATTTTTTCGCCAACGTCCCAAATATCAATGCGTTATAAGTTGATATTCCCGTTGAAATCCCTCCCGAAAAAAAATCGGGACAGGCTCTGCCCTCTTTAAAGGGAGAGTCGCTAAAAATGAGATTTAGGTTGATTCTTATATAGTTTGCGTTATCATATAATTACCCATTTGCTTAGGAAAGGATTAGCACCATAATTCGTACAATTTTATAACATGGAATCTCAGGTTAGTAAGTAATTGGTTTCAAGCCATGCGGTAAAAGTTAAATAAACAAAAAAAACTCCTTTTAAAATGAGAAATGTAATTTTATTATTTGCAGTTATTTTTTTGAAGGCATCGAATTTAAACGCTCAAAGCCCGCTGAATATTGACAGCCGGCGCGAGCTGTTTGTAGACAAAACCCTGGTAGCCTCCCTGGACCAGGCCGAAATTATCCTGCACCATCCCGAAGACAAGGGAAAGGTCCTGGAATTTGACCGGTCCTGGGAAGGCGCATTCTCTGCCTATGTAACCATAATTGAAGAAGACGGCTTTTTTAGAGCCTATTACAGGGGGGTGCCCACTGCGGGTAAAGATGGAAACAGTGCCGAAGTGACCTGCTATGCCGAATCCAGGGATGGCATACACTGGGAAAAGCCCGATCTGGGTATCTTTGAAATAGAAGGCAGCAAAGACAACAATGTAATCCTGGCCAATGCCGCCCCTATCACCCATAATTTCAGCCCCTTTTTGGACAGCAATCCTGCGGCAAAACCAAATGAAAAATTCAAAGCCCTGGGCGGAACCTCCAAAAGCGGGCTGGTGGCCTTTACTTCTGCGGATGGTAAAAACTGGAAGAAGGTTCAGGAGGAACCGGTATTCACCCAAGGGGTATTTGATTCTCAGAATGTATCATTTTGGTCGGAAATGGAACAGGTTTACGTATGTTATTTCCGCTCATGGACCGGTAAGGGATACAACGGTTTCCGTTCAGTAAGCCGGACCACTTCAAAAGATTTTATTCACTGGACAGATCCCGAGCCTATGGGCTTTGGGAATACCCCTTACGAACACCTGTACACCCAACAAACCAGCCCTTATTTCCGGGCACCCCACATTTACCTGGCCATCGGTGCACGGTTCATGCCCAACAGAAAGGTGGTTTCGGATGCTGAAGCTGAAAAACTGGGAGTGGATCCGAAATATTACAACGACTGCTCCGATGTCATCCTGATGACATCAAGGGGAGGGAACCAATATGAGCGGCAATTTATGGAGTCCTTTATCCGGCCGGGGATCGGTTTGCAGAATTGGGTTTCCCGCTCCAATTACCCTGCCTTGAATGTGGTGCAAACAGGAGAAACTGAGATGTCTGTTTATGTTAACCAGGACTATGCCCAGCCTTCAGCACACCTGCGAAGGTATGCCATGCGGCTGGATGGGTTTGCCTCATTGTCTGCCGGGTATGAAGGTGGTGAAATGCTCACGAAACCATTTGTCTTTGAAGGGAAAAGGCTGGAACTCAATTATTCCACTTCTGCAGCCGGGGAAATCAGAATAGAACTGTTAGATGAGTATGGAAATAAGTTGCCGGGCTATTCCATGGAGGAAACCCAGCCGGTAATCGGAAATGAAATTTCCAGGGAGGTGTTGTGGAATGGCAGCAGTGATGTCTCTGGTTTATCCGGGAAATCGGTAAGGATGAAGGTTTACTTGAAGGATGCGGATGTATATTCTTTCAGGTTTTACTGATCGGATGTGCTTTAATTTGCTAATTTTATACAAAGGGTTTTGTATAGCAGCATCGTTGGTAATTTATTCCAAGTTTTGAATTGGATCTGGATGAGGTGTTTGGCGGGTTATGAATTCAGGTGATGGTTTTTTCCACCAGACCATTGACTTCCTTGTATGAACGAGGAAACAGTGATTCGGTGATGATTGTAAATTTCGGAATCAGGCTTGCTGCTCAATTGCGATGGTTCGACCCCTTCAGGGTCGTAAAGGGAAGATCTGGCTGCCAATCCATGGGTTTTACCTATGTTTATTAACAGGTTTGACCCCTACTGGGGTCGGGTTTATTGAAATGAGGCATTTGGGAATTATAAATTTTATCCTTCGGGCTATGGGATTCGAAAATTCTAAGTAGAGTTGGGTGAATCATATAATGACGATTGCCCTTCCCACGCCAAAAGGGGAAGTCCGCCCACCAAAGTGCTGGGTTTCTCAAAATGGCTTTATAGTGAATGAGGCAAAATACTATCAACTTAATACTAAAGAATATAGCTTAATTTTTGCTCCTTATAAAGGAATACAATCCATCACCGACCACGAAGTGGTCTAACTTCTGAATAACCCCCGGTTTTACCGGGGGTAAAAATGCGAGTCTTATCTACCTCAACCCCGAAGGGGTTTAACTCCCTGTCCGCCAAGGGTACCTGGATTTTTCCAAGGACGCAAAAATCTGGATTTATGAAAATAGGAATGATGAAATGGGTTTTATCCTTTTGGGGATGAGTAAATAAGGATATGTCTTTAGCCTGTTTCAATTCCTCGAAGGAAACGGAGCATTTATTGTGAAATTTGGATTCAAGCGTTCAAGGATAAATGGTTTGGCTAAAGCCAAGGATGTTGGCAAAATCCCTATTGCCTACAGCTATTGGGCAATTGAAAAAAGCAATCAATAGGAATGTGGCTTTAGCCCATTCCATAAAAATAAAATCCAGAAACACCGGCTTTAGCCCAAAAGGTGGGTAGGCCAAATGAATATTAAATCAGTTTTGGCTAAAGGCAGGGTTGATGACAAGCCCCTAATTGCCCCCCGCTATTTGGCAATTGGTAAAGAAATTTTGTTCTCAAATTGTGGCTATTGATCAATATTCTCCTCCTCAATAGAAATGCGACTTTAGTTTAGCCTATTCCAATTATCTGTCCATGATTTGGGGTTAAAAATGGTTAAACTTGAGCATTTTCCTTCTATTATGTGCTTAAAATGAATAGGTTTACTAAATGTTGCTTTACTTTTATTATAGACACCTTTACACCCTATGTTCAACAAAACTTTCCTTGGCATTTTACTTATTGTAAGTTTTTCCTGCGGAAAGGCGGAAGATAAAGCTACAGTTGATACTTTCAGTTATAGTATTGACACCGTATCCGTGGATGCCAAGGGGCATATTTTTGACCTAACGTATTCATTGCTTAAATCGGACTACTGTCAGCAAGATGGATATCTTTATACCTACAATGAATTCGATCACGGAATTGACATGATAGATTTGAACCAGTCCCTTTCTTGAAAGGGGGTACTATGGGACAAGTTGTAAAATACAGACATTTGTCTTATATTTGGGGATAAATGTCGTAACCCATGATAGAGATCAGTCAAGAAAAAAAACAATCAAAGCTTGATGCTGCCATAAATCAATTTCTCCGGGAATTAGGTGAAGGTAATGTTTCCAGCCAAAATGGTTTCAAGGATTTATTGAACAATAAGTATTCAATTATCAGGGCTATAAGAAAGGGTGTCCCTTTTTATCTATTTGATCAAATAAAAAATGTTTCCCCTTTCGATGAAAACGATTGGGCAGATTACTTGAATATATCAACAAAAACTTTGCAGAGGCATCAAAAAGAAAAAAACTACGTATTCAAACCTATTCACTCTGAAAAAATTTTTGAGTTGGCAGAGGTAACAAATAGGGGAATAGAGGTTTTTGGTTTACCTGATAAATTCCACAACTGGTTGTTTACTTCCTCGCATGCACTTGGTAAAATGAAGCCTGTAGAGTTAGTAAAGGATTCTTATGGTAAGGAGTTGGTCATGAGTGAACTGAATCGAATTGAATATGGAGTTTTTGTCTAATGAAAGTGTACAGACTGACAAAGAAAAAATATTCAAAAATACTGTCAGGGAAAGGAGCTTCGTACAGTAATAACAGGTGGAATTCCAAGGGCACAGAAATAATTTATACCGCCGAGAGCAGAGCGTTGGCCCTGGCTGAAATGGCGGTTCATTTGTCTGTTTCAGCCTTACCAGATAATTATGCCATGATGGAGATTGAAATCCCTGATCATTTTCCCGTTTTGACCTTGGAAAGTAAAGACCTGCCGGATGGTTGGAATTCATTCCCTCATTTATCCAATTCACAGGAAATAGGAGATATGTTTATTGCTTCGTCTACCAATGTTGTATTAAAAGTTCCTTCGGCTGTGGTCCATGGTGATTTCAATTTCTTGCTAAATCCGCATCATCATTCATTCCATAAAATTAAAATCATTCAGGTGACAGATTTCCCAATTGACACAAGACTGATAAATTAAAAGAACCTGTCAACAGAAATTACCACTCCCATCATGCCACCTCCTGCATATTCACCATTTTCCGAAAAAGGGTAGGTGTCATCTTTTTGTATTTCTT
>JBBDSB010000632.1:0-16963 GCA_040905205.1 Cyclobacteriaceae bacterium | reverse complement strand
GCCTGCCTCCGGTAAAACTACTGGAGTTGGTCCCTCTAAAATACAACACCTTGCCGCCCTTCCAATCCGGATGCGCCCGGGTCCATGCCATGTCTCTTGTGTGGCCCGATTGCTCCACATGAATCAGTCTATGAGAAAAATTGTCATCCGAATCATTCATATGCGAACGAAATCCCCCTCCTGAAAATAAGGGCCTGTGATCAATGATATCAGGGATCCCCCCCTTAATTAGGTCATTCTCTACACTTGAAACCACCTTCATTTCACCTTCCAGGGGATCCATGTTAGAAAAGTTGATAAAATCCATAAATTCTTCGCTTGAATGATCCACGGGTCCAAATACAATGAGCCTGCCCCCACTTTTCACATATTCCAATAATACTTTTTCATATGAAGAACCTTTATCCGGGGCGATGGTGATCATAATAGATTCGCCAAACATACCTGGATTTTCCCGGACCACTTCCTGGAAAGAGCTGGTAGAAATCACGGTATTCAAAGGCAAACCTGTATTAATGGCCTGCCGGATAAACCAATCCCCATAATAAACTTCCGGTAACCTGTCATCCTCATTTTTTGCCCAATCATGGTATTCATCAAATGGGTAAACCCAAACCAAAGGTCCTGGAGCCATGGGAAGATCATACCTTGCTTTCAGAATATGAGGTATCACTTCATCGGGTATCTGGGTAGGCATGTTGCCATAGGTATCATCGATGGTCAGAAAATTTAAATGAGTAGGAACCCCCATCTCTCCCTTTTCATCGATTCTTCCCACGGCCATAGGCAGGTAGATGTCGTGGGGTTCACGGCCGTACCGGTCCAACCAGGGACTATTGATCCACCAGGGGTCATGAGTATAATACCTAAAAGGAAATCTTGAATCCGGTAATTCTGCCATCCTGGACATGTATCCGGCCAATTCCAATCCAAAGTCGCCATCCAATGCTGCCCAAGGAGAATTTGGCGGGGGCAACATGTTAAACCCACCTTCATAAATACCTTTTAAATCCACTGCATCCCTGGCCAGGTCAGCACCTACAGAAAGGTTTGTCCCCCGGGTCTGAATGGGAAATTCAGGACATTCCTTGCGAAAAAATTTCCAGAAATCCAAAATTTTGACGGTAGCCTCGTTTAGCTTTTCCTGCTGAAAATCCTTCCCTGTAAAAATGGCTCCGGTAGCAGACCAGCCTTCAGCCCCAAAGCCAAATCCGTTGCTGAACCATATATAATCAAAGCCCAAATCAGTAAGAAAATGCTGGCTCTGCTTTCCAAAAAAAGTGCCAAAGGGGGTTTGGTCGGGAATCCCCTCTGGAAAACCGGCATAGGATGCTTTATCACCTTCCAAAACGGAGTAACTGCTTACAAAGGTCTTATGGCCCATGGCATTTCCTCCCAATATTTCGGGGTGTTTTTCATATTTAAATGGGGATTTGGCAAATTCAGGCCCCGGATCAAAGGTGGCACCCACCAAAATGGGCTTTCCTGTAATTTTCCTGCCAGCTTCTTTCAGAGATTTAACGATAAAAGCCAGGTCTCCATAGCTGAATTCCGGTGGATTCTCCCGGTACAAAAGAGCCCTTTCATGAAGTGAAAGCGATGCAGGACCCGATCCTACCTCATGCTCCGTATTCGGATTCCCCATATACATGGCCCATTCCAATGGCTGATCCAGATCTCCCTTATAATCCAGGATTTCTGAACCATCGCTGGTCCAAAGCATTACTGAAACCGTGTCAGTGTGTCGCAGCAAAGAATGCCACTGTGTAAACATTTCAGCTGCCACGGCCTGAATATAGGCTTCTTCATTAATTTTGAAAGGCTTAAGGGAAGCCTCCAAAGTAATGTTGTTGAAGGGCTTGCCCTTAAGATTATCCTGGGCATAGGATTGCCATCCACCAACGCAGCATAGCAATACCAGCCCAAATTTTATGATTTTGTCCTTGATCATTAATATCCTGTGTTTTGGCCAAGGTTGGGATTAATGTCAATTTCCCTCAGAGGGATGGGCATAATGAGGTTGTGATCTTCCACAGTGAAATTCATATTTTTCCTTTGAAAATAGTCATTCATCACCGGCAAAAGCCTACTTGTCCTTACCAAATCAAACCAACGGTGGCCTTCCAGGAAAAATTCTACTCTTCTTTCCTGTTCCAAAGCCAAGGCCAGTTCATTCATAGACAACCCGGAAAAATCATCCAAACCAGCCCTGTCCCGGACCAAATTCAGGTAGTCAAGTGCTTCTTCCTGATTTCCGTTTTGATTAAGGGCCTCGGCATACATCAATAAAACATCAGCATACCTAAGCGAAGTAAAATTAATCCCTCCATCACCCTGTACGCCGGTCGTAAAATCAACAAACTTTAAGCCGTGCAGTTCATCTTCATAATTTCCGGTCACCAGAAGAACCGAATCACCTATAGAAGCACTTCTTCTTAAATCTCCGGGTTCATAAGCACCGGCCATCTCAGGAGTGGGCAATATCCTTCCGGAACCCTGCATCTGATTGGGGAAAATATCCATATCAAAGCGGGCAGGGGTAAAAGTACTTGAGAAGCCGTTGCCTACTCCAAGATTGCCGGACATGAACTTAATTTCAAAAATGGACTCAGCCAGGTCGTCATTTCCATTAGTGAATAGGGTTTGATAATCTTCCACCAAAGCATAAGAATTGCTGTCAATCACTTCTTTTAAAACGGTTGCCGCTTGTCCGTATTCCTGCATGGTAAGGTAAACTTTACCCAGCAGGGCTTTGGCAGCCCCTGTTGAGGCCCTGGATTTACCTAAACCCTCGACCCCCTCCAATAGGGTAGCAGCTTGGTTGAGATCCTGTTCAATCAAATTATACACCTGATCCATCGGCTTTCGTGACATATCATACGCATTGATCTCCGCAGGGCTTCTAAAAGCAACATCCACTATTGGAACAGGACCAAATGTTCTGACCAGGTTAAAATAGCCATATGCCCTTAAAAATAGTGCCTCACCCCGAATCTGGTCTTTCACTTGTTGATTAAAATCCACATCATCCAACCGGGACAGTATATTGTTGGATCGTGAGACCGTGGTAAAACTGTTGCTCCAAACCGTATTCAAAAAACCATTGGCCGGGGTAAAATTCACCTCATCCAATTCCACTTCTGAAACGGTAGGAGAAGTCCATTGGATTTCAGCGTTATCCGTGGTCAATTCCCCTAAATAGACCAAGGCTGTATTATGCAGATTTTGCAATCCGGAATAACTTCCTGTCAGTGCGGTTTCAAAATCGTTGGCGTTTTGATAAAACGATCCTTCACTGATCTGATGCTCAGGTTCCAACTCAAGAAAATCGGAACAAGCGGTCATTAAGACCAGGGTCATTATATATATACCATATTTTTTCATGACTCAATAGTTTTAAATTATAAGGTTATTTTTAGGCCCAAAGTATAAGTCCGAGGGAGCGGGTAATTCAAATAATCTATACCTGCATTGACCACATTATCTCCTGTTGTACTGGATTCGGGATCATAACCGGGATAATCTGTCCAGGTGTAAAGGTTGGCTATGTTGGCATAAACATTTAAGCGGGTAAGTTTAAACCTGGAAACCAATTCTTGTGGCATTTCATAGCCCAGCATCAGGTTTCTAATTCTTAAAAATGAGGCATCAAACAAAAAGTGAGATGATGTACCAAAGCCGTTGGCATGGTTGCTTCTTATAGCTCTGGGGATGATGCCATCACCGGGATCTTCCTCGGAACGCCATCTTCTGTCCTGTATGGCCAACCCATTTTGGACGCTGTTTGAACCCATTAAGGCCCCACCGGATTGCAAATAGGTCTGTGCCCCCTGGGAACCAACAACCGATACATTGAGACTGAAGTCACCTAACCTGAAATTGTTATCCATTCCCCAAATAAAATCCGGCCAGGGATTTCCTACAATTTTTCTGTCATTTTGATTGATGACACCATTTTCATCCACATCCTCAAACCGGAGGTCACCTGCCTGGGTCCTGGGATGAAACAGCGCAGCACCCGCTAGTTCTTCGCTATTCATAAAGACTCCCAATTTGTTGATAAGGAAAAAACTGGATACCGGATAGCCCACCTGGGTAACCTGGAAAGAAGAGGTGGCAATTCTCCCCCCCTCTGTCGCCAGTTTTAATACCTTATTCCTATTGGCCGTATAAGTAAAATTACTGTTCCAACCAAAATTGGCCTGGTTTACATTCACTGTATTCAATCCCAATTCCAAACCTTTGTTTTCAATATCTCCAATGTTTTGGGTAGAACTAGTAAACCCGGAGGCCGCAGGAAGCTGAACTGCCAAAAGCAGGTCAGTTTTAAGGTCCCGATAAACATCAGCGGTAAGGTTTACCCTTCCCTGAAACAGCCCCAAATCCAATCCAAGATTGGTTTGTTTGGAAATTTCCCAGGTCAAATCATCATTGGCCAGACTGCTGGGCACCAAACCGGGAATCAACCCGCTGTTATCGATATACCGGGTTGTGGACAATAAACCAATATGGGTGTAGTTTCCGATTTGATTGTTACCTGATATTCCATAACTGGCTCTTAGCTTCAAATTGGTCAGAAAATCGGCATTGTTTAAAAATGCTTCCTCGGAAAGATTGTATCCGACCGAAAAAGAGGGGAAGGATCCCCATTTAAAGTTGCTTCCAAACCGGGAACTTCCATCTCTCCTAATGGTTGCCGTAAATAAATATTTGCCATCATGGGAATAATTAACCCTTGCCATGACGGACATAAGAGACCATTCATTTAAAGTCTGCGTACCTGCATTGACAATTCCTCCAGATAGGTAGGTGACATAATTAGTAGGGAAATCTGATGCACCTGCCGACAATCTGTCACTACTGTTTTTCTGAGTGGTAAACCCTACCACCGCATTAAGGGAATGCCTGTTTTCAAAAATTTTATTATAGGTAAGGGTATTTTCATTCAACCAATTAAGGTTTTCAATTTTTGTGGAGCCGGCAGTGGCAGGGTAGTTCAGGGAGGTAAATAAAGGAACCGCACTGGATCTCCATAAGCGTGTATTGTTGGATGTGAAATTAACCCCGGCAGAAGTTCTGAACATCAGGTTATCTGTTATATCCACCTCAATGTAGTTATTGGTGAATACATCCATCACTTTTCGTCTGTCCTGGGTGCCTTCACTTACGGCCAGCACATTGGCCAAAAACCCCAATCCATCGGTCACGTCAGCTTGATTGAAGTAATAATCTCCATCATCGTCATAAACCGGTATGGTAGGTGAGGCAGCCAGGGCATTGGATAACAATCCTCCCTGTCCATAGTGTGACTCGGTATTTGCAAACCTTCCGAATCCATAGGAACCATAAGTGGATGTCCCCATTCTAATGTTATCGGTAATCTGCGCATCAAAATTCACCCTTAGATTAAACCGGTTATAATCAGAATTGACGATTATGCCTTCCTGGGAAAAATAGCCGGCCGAAATAAAGAAGTTGGTATTATCCGTTCCACCTCTTGAAGAAACCTGGACATTACTGACAGGAGCCGTTCTGAAAAGCACATCCTGCCAGTCTGTATCTGTTGTAATAGACCCGGGATTTCTAAACTCCGGTCTGACTCTGGTAGCCACACTTCTGACATCATTGGGGTCGTCTATATTACCTCCTGCATAAACCCAGGCATTATCCCTGCCATCGGCCACAAAATTGGCATATTGCTCTGCGTTCATCAAATCCAATTTATTGGCCACCTCCTGATAACCATGTGATACATCCAAGCTGATTTGCGCCTTTTCATACGAACCCCTTTTGGTGGTAATGATGACAACGCCATTAGATCCCCTGGATCCGTATATGGCAGTGGCCGAAGCATCTTTTAGGATTTCAATGGATTCAATATCCGAAGGGTTGATTGATGTAAGTGGATTAATCCTGTTTGCCGTGTTGGAGGCCATATTTTCTGAAGAAAAGCTGTCCCCCCCGTAGCCACTCATATCTGAACTTCCTCCACCGTTTACAGGATAGCCATCTATAACATACAAGGGTTGATTTCCACCCGTAATAGAGCTCACCCCTCTAACCAAAATATTCACATTACCACCAGGTGCTCCCGTGGTTTGGTTGATTTGCACCCCAGGCACTTTTCCCTGAAGCATCTGGTCAAAACTTCCAGTGGAAGGCTGCATGAATTCCTCACTGGTGATCCGGGAAATGGACCCGCTCAGGTCTTTCCTTCTTTGGGTACCGTAGCCCACGACCACCACCTCATTGAGCTGCTGTTGATCTGTTCTTAATTGAACATCCAAAGAAGTCTGGTTTCCGATTGCGATTTCTTGCCTGATGTACCCCACATAAGAGAATACCAATACGGAACTGGAACTGTTTACGGTGATCTGATAATCTCCGTCTATGTCCGTTGCAGTACCATTGGAAGTGCCTTTTTCCAGTACGGTTACTCCCCTGGAATGGAACTGCCATCTTCGGAGGAGGTTACCTTTCCGCTGATGGTAAGCTGGTCAGCCACTTGCGCAAACAGATTGAACCGGCCCAGACACATGCCCAGGACCATTACAATCACTGAAATTTTTAAAGGTGTTTTCATGGTATTTTGGTTTTGGTTAAATACTTGGTTTTATTACACTATCACTGATTCGATCTTTAGGTAATTGGCGATTTTTTGAATGCTGTTGGCATGATGGCCTATACCCAGGGCAAAATGATGGGTAGGCCCTTCCTTTATCCACCTTGTGAGAAAGGTCCTCACATCAGGTTTAAAAAACCCCCTGGTATTGGTATTGCCTGTAGGCGGAATGGGGCCTTCCACCGATTCCCCTTCTGCGATGACAAATTTGAATTTACCTTCATAGGTGGAGCTAATGCTCAGCATAGTGATGGGGCCTTCCTTGATCTTAAACTCTACCCCGGCTCCGAATCCCGGCTTTCCATGGTATTTTTTTAGGCTTCGCAACACCGGCTTGCCTTCTGCAATAGAAAGATTATGGGGTCCGTCATGTCCAACAAGGATAAAATTTTCTTTAAAATCCACCGGATGGAATTCGGCAAAGCTTCCACCAATTCCCAATCGGTCCATGATAAACATGGCCATGCAACATTTCAAATCCGACTCTCCGCACATGGGAAAACCGGAACTGGTCAAAAGAGAATTACCCACGATAAGGTTTGACATCACCAATTGGGCGTCACTTTTATCTTCTCCGTTATAATAGTAGGCCAAACCATCCAGGGCCTCCTCGGCAATGAATTTTTTCAGGGCTACGGATGCTTTGGCCGCTACCCTTAAATCTGTGGGTTTAAGTTTTTCTGAAATAGGGTCTGAAACCGGGTCAGGGGTGTCAAAAAATGACAGGATCCTTTCTTCTTCCGCCTCTAACTCCTCCTTATTCACTTCATTTACATAATGGGTTACGATTTGATTGGCTTCACATTGCACCACATGGATACCAAAATGGGCCGACAGCATCGTGGCATCGGTATGCATGTCCAACATGGCCTCTATGGGATGGCCGATATGTCCGATTCTTGCGGTCTTGAGACCCATTAATACCTTGGCAATCCGGCAATATTCATTGATGGCTTCCTCAGATTCAGGATCATCATGGAGAGTCCCTATAATTACCTCAGGAACTGATTTACCCATTCTTACGGCCACTCCTGCAAACTCAGGCAATGAACATACATCGTCATTATACAGTTGCATGTAGGTGGAGGCACGGCTATAGTCCATGGCTTTATCCGGCTGTAGGGCAACCAATACGATGGGGATACCGATATTTTTGATGATTACACCAAATGTACTGGAGGTGGCATAAGTGAGCATGTCGCAAAAGATCAAATCAAGATTGGACGCCTGAATTTTTGGTACCAAATCATAGGCTGTCTGGACATCATCCACCAGACCAAAATCAATAACTTCCACCTGGTTTTTTTTGATTTTTTCAATCAATACGTTTTGCTTTTCCTTTAGATCATCCAGCAAACCATCAAATTGAGCCCAATACTTGAAGTAACCTACTCCAAATACACCTATCCTTGGTAAAGCTTCTTCCCTTCTGATAATTTGATGCTTTCCCTTCCCTGGGATTTCTTTTTCATTGGGTTCCTTCATTTTATTTTTTAATTTTTATTTGATGTTTTCTATTTTAATTAAATGGGCCTTTAAGCAATTCATGATTTCCTTACTTATTATTGAATTCAAATAATTTAATCTTCGGGATAAACACCAATAAAATAATAAAAGCCAAGGGGTACATTATCCCTGAAACCAACCACAATGGCCCATATGAATAGTTCTGAGCTATCCATCCGATAACTGGATTGACAATCATCCCTGAAACAGCCCCTGCTGTACCGGATAGCCCAACTACAGAGGATGTGGCATATTTTCCGAATACATCCGAAATTGCTGTGATATAGTTGGTAATCCAGAATCCATGTGCCAACATCATTAATGACATAAGAAATATGGCTACTTCTACTGAGGACACGGTTGAAATGAATGGTGCTACAAGGGTGATGGCAGCAGCAAAACCCATTACCCATTTTCTGGCAGCGTTTATGCTAAAGTTTCTGGCAATTAATTTATCCGAGCACCAGCCACCCAGGATATTTGACAGGCCCAGGGCCAGGAAAGGTATCCAGAACAGCTCTCCTATTCTTTCAAAGGACAGGTCCCGTTCCTGATTTAAGTATTTTGGCACCCAAAACATCAAAAAATAAAATACTGGATCCAATAAAAACCTTATCATTATAAAAGCAAGTACGGTCCGGTTTTTCAGTAAATTGATCAGTGGGACCTGAATGGGGCTTCCTGCTTGCTTTGTTTCCCTTTGTGAAACAGCGTGCAGGCTTTTTTTCCAGGACGGAAAAAACCAGGCAATGACCCATACCACACCAATTATCCCCGGAATGATAAATGCCCAGCGCCATCCATATTGCCCGGAAATCACAATGGTCAAGGGCGGTGCAATTACAGCTCCGATTGCAGCACCCCCAATCGCAATCCCATTGGCAAGGGCCCTTTCCTTTTTATCAAACCATTCGTAAACAGTCTTCGCCGCACCGGGAAAACACCCGCCTTCCCCCATGCCCAATAAAAAACGGAATCCCAATAAATGGTAAAAATTGGTCATTAAACCATGTAGTGCACTGGCAATGGACCAAACGCCCACAGACAATCCCAGGCCCAATTTTCCTCCAACCTTGTCAATCAAACGCCCACCAACCGTAAACATCAGGGCATAACTGATCAAAAACCCGGTATTGACCCATCCATATTGAACATCCGATATATTCAGCTCATCCTGGATTTTTATAATGGTCATGGATAAAACCTGACGGTCCAAAAAATTCAAACCTGTTGCAATGAATACCATTGCCAATATGTACCAGCGGATTTTGGGGCTCATTTTACTTAACGCTCTAAGTTAGTTAAACAATAATAAGATCATAAAACTTAAAATACAAGCAAAAAATATTTTTTAACAATTTAATCGTGTTGTACAGACGATAAACCTTATATTCACTGTATTAAAAAATTTAATGCAAAACTTTACCTAACGCTTAAAGAAAACGTACACAAATAAAATCAAGGAAATGAACTTCGGATAAATCAGGGTGATTCATGGGAAAAGTGGGAGGATTCACCTTTTTTAGGATACCTATTTAATTTTAAAAAATCATTTTAAGAAATGGGGAAAGGAAATTCTTTTTAAAAATATATAGTCTTCTTAAGACTGATCAATTAAATTTTTTTCGTTCCTGAAGTAACGTTTTCATTGTATTCCGGATGGGCAATAATAGCAAACTTATATTTATCCCCCCGATAAAGCGATTTTTCCAATTCCAAAACCAGGTCAGGATGACAAATGACCACACTGTCCAATACAAAAACAGGCAACGGTGCTTTTTCTTCAAAATTGTTGGCTTTATCCAGGGGAGGGAGAATGACGGCACTAAGGTTTTGTTTGATATCAGAAATCTTGTAATGATATCTGTCTTCATATACCTTGAAATAAGAAAGATCGGTGGAAAGCATATTGATTTTGGGGCATAACTTTAGGGAAATATACTTGGTTTCATCTTTTAACAGAAGATTATCAGCATACCTGAGTTGATGGATTTTTAATACAGGTCCCTCAATGATATAATGCTTGCCACTGATTTCAGACGAAACGCCATGGTCCAAAATGGTTTTTTCCAATACAATTGTTTTGGGTTTGAATCCTTCAATTTTAAGTCCTTCGTTAAAACCTCTCCTGGTGGAATCAATAGACCCCAATGTCCTTAATAAATGTTGATCCTCCGTTTTATTTAAAACAAAAGTCCCCTTTCCTTTTATCCTTTGGGCATATCCCCGGGACTCTATTTCCTGAAGGCTTTTTCGGGCAGTGGTATTGCTTACTTTAAATTGGTTGATCAGTTCATTTTCTGAAGGCACTTTATCTCCTGGCAGCAATTCACCCAACTGTATCTTATTGATTACAAATTCACTGATTTGGATAAATTTTGGTTTCATTTAATACCTGTTTTCCTTAATAATATAGGGCAGTTGAATTTTATTTGAAATTGGGCCTGGACCGCTTTTTCCCTATTTAAATGCGAAATCGCCCTCGCCAAATGGATTTAAATGGTCAAAAGTAACAGAAAAACCTTCAACCACCATTGGCCCATGCAAATTATTGAAAAATTCAATTATTTGCGACAGGATACATATCTTAAGATTTGGCCCAGCCCTTGAATTGACCAAAGCGTCTCGTATTCTGTGGCCTCCAGCTATTATTGTTTTATAATCCAAAATTTAATTATTAACTTTATCAGCTAAGAATAAGGGTTTGTTACCTTTTTCAATAGATTTATTCATTTTATTTGGCTTGTTTTGAATATAATAAAATTCAATTTAAAAATGATGTTGATCCCCTTTAGGAGGGGTATGTTTTTCCTTTTGGGCACCATCTTATTTTCAGGTTGCCAGTGGAGTCCTCCTGAAAAAATAAAGTTAATATACAATGACCTACCTGAACAAATTGACTTCAACTACCATGTAAAACCTATCCTTTCAGATAAATGCTTTGCCTGCCACGGACCTGATGCCGCGAAACAGGAAGCGGATCTCCGTTTAGATCAGGAAGAATTTGCTTTCGCCAGTTTAAAGAGCAAGGCGGGTCATTATGCCATCAGACCTGGAAAACCAGGGAAAAGTGAGTTGGTAAACCGTGTTCTTACCGAAGACCAGGAATTGGTCATGCCTCCACCAGACTCCAATCTAAGCCTTACCGATGAGGAAAAGGCTATCCTGACCAAATGGGTGGAACAAGGTGCTGAATACAAACCCCACTGGTCTTTCATCCCTCCTGGAGCACCCAAAGTTCCGGACGTGGCCGCAAAAGACTGGGGAAACAATGAAGTGGATTTTTTTGTGGATACGAAACTAAAAGCAAAAGGCCTTCATCCTTCTGAAAAAGCCTCCAAAGAGACTCTGATCCGAAGATTGAGTTTTGACCTTACCGGATTACCGCCTTCTTTGCATGAAATTGAGGAATTTGTTTCGGATTCCTCAGCGGATGCTTATGAAAAATTGGTGGACAGATTGCTCTCTTCCCCTGCTTATGGGGAAAGAATGGCTGCTGACTGGATGGATGTGGCAAGGTATGCAGATTCAGATGGATACTTGGATGACAAACACCGGGATTTCAGCCCTTACCGCGATTGGGTCATCCAGGCTTTTAACCAAAATATGTCTTATGATCAGTTTATTACCTGGCAATTGGCAGGAGACCTCATCGATCATCCTACTCAAGAAAGCATTCTGGCAACAGCTTTTAACCGCCTTCATAAAAAAAACTCAGAAGCGGGGATTGTTTTTGAAGAATACCGGGCGGAATATGTGGCAGATCGTACCTCCACGGTAGGCAAAGCCATTATGGGTTTAAGCATGGAATGTGCCCGCTGCCATGACCACAAATACGATCCCATCAGCCAAAAGGAATATTATGAATTTTCCGCATTCTTCAACAGCACCAATGAAATGGGGTCTGCTGTATATGGTCCCGGGCAGGTTCCAGGCCCCTCTCTGTTATTGACCAATGAGGAGCAGGAGAACATCCTGAGCTATATAGACAATGAGCTTCAAACCAAACAGGCCAAGCTCAGGGATTTAAAAGACCAAAACAGCGAGGACATTAAAGCTTGGCTGGAAGGACCAGAGAGCAGTTCTGAGTCAATTCAGCGGGGGCTGAAGAATGGCATGCAGGTGGCTTATGATTTTGACAATTTAATTCCTGATTCCAATCAGAAAATTTTTAAAAATCCTGGCCTGGTGCCCAACACAGGCCCTGCCATTATCAGTGAGCCGGACATCAGGGAAGGTGCAAAAGGCAAAGGCATATTTATCAATGATTTCACCACCCTTTCCCTTCCCGAAAAAGCAGGCTGGTTTGACCAGACAGATCCCTTTTCTGTTTCCCTGTCAGTCTACCCGGACACCCTGTATGAAGAGGCTGTATTGTTTACCCATTGTGAGGACATCAGGTTGGGGTTAAAAGGTTACTCCCTGTATTTGGAAGACAACAGGCTGAATTTCATCATGGCCTTCAGCTGGCCCACCAATGCCCTGCAAGTGAAAAGCAAGGAGCCAATACCTGTAAAAGAATGGTCTGATATCAGCATGACCTATGATGGTATGGGCAAAGCCGAAGGCATTGGCCTCTATGTAGATGGCAAAAAAGTTCCGGTAACCGTGGAAGCAGATCATATCTACAAATCCATTCTTTTCAAACCGGATATTCATACCTACGGATTTCGGGGTTTTGTACTCGGGGTCAGGGACAAGATGAAAACCTTCCTTGACGGGGGCCTTGATGAGCTTAAAATCTATAACAGAGAGCTGTCCGATCTGGAAGTGTTGCATGCAGTAGCTCAAAACAAAGCGCGAGAACTGATCGATAAGTCTCAGGAAGAAGGGAACAATGGAATCCTGCGTCAACATCTATTCCAAACCAAAAACGCTGAATTCAGGAAATTAAAATCGGAATTACTAAAATTGAGGAAAGAAAGGGCTGAAAATACCACCGATATCCCTGAAATCATGGTCATGGGCGACCTGCCAGAACCAAGGCCCACCTATATTTTGGACCGGGGCATGTACAGTGCCCCTACCGAACAGGTTTTTCCCAATATCCCTCAAGCGATCCTTCCTTATGAAAAAAAGCTCCCAAAAAATCGATTGGGCCTGACCCAATGGTTGTTTGATCCTGAAAATCCTTTAACAGCAAGGGTGTTTGCCAACCGGATTTGGCAAATGCATTTTGGAAAAGGATTGGTGGCCACTTCCGATGATTTTGGCAACCAGGGCAGCATGCCTTCGCATCCGGAACTGTTGGATTGGCTGGCCGTAACTTTTCGGGAATCGGGATGGGACATCAAAAAAATGCATAAGTTGATCCTGATGTCTTCTACCTACCAACAAACTTCCAAAAACAGGCCTGAATTGCTGGAATTGGATCCGGAGAACTCGCTTCTCGCAAGGGGGCCAAGCTTTAGGATGACCGCTGAAATGATCCGGGACAATGCCCTGGCCATCAGTGGCTTGTTGACACCTAAAATTGGTGGATCGAGTGCCTATCCCTATCAGCCTGAAGGACTTTGGGATGAAATAAGCACCAAATCATGGAGGTACCGATACCTCCAGGAACCTGGAGAAGGCCTGTACCGAAGAAGTTTGTATACCGTATGGAAAAGGACATCAGGCCCACCTTCCATGATGATCTTCGACGTAGGAGACCGGGCAGAATGCAAGGTAAGAAGGACAGAAACCAGTACCCCGCTACAGGCACTGGTCCTGCTGAACGACCCACAATTTGTGGAAGCAGCAAGGGTCACAGCAGAAAAGCTGATCAACCAATACAGGCCGGAGGAACAATTGAAAAATGCCTTTAGGTTAAGTACAGGAAGACAGCCGGACGAAAAAGAATTTCAGATCATTAAAAAATTTCATCAGGAAGAAGCAGTGCGCTTTTCAAAAAACAGGGAAGAAGCCTTGGCCTATTTAAGTACCGGCAGCAAACCTGCAGATAGGTCTCTGGACCCAGTTAAGGTGGCCGCTTTGGCGACTGTGATCAACGGTATTATGAACACTACTGATGGGTATACCCTAAGATAACCACAAGCGATGAACGATAACGAATATAAAAATTTCGGAGAGACGAGAAGAGGGTTTTTAAAAAAGGCCTCACTGGGATTTGGCGGAATTGCCTTATCCAGCCTACTGGGGCAGACCGGAACATGGGCCGGCGGATTGGACAGTGCCGGTCTGCTACGCTCAGGGGGCGGCATCCTGGATGGCACCCATTTCCCTGCCAAAGCAAAAAGGGTCATTTACCTGTTTCAATCAGGAGGCCCTTCCCAAATAGAAACCTTTGATTACAAACCCTCCCTGGCCAAATGGCATGGTAAGGAAATTCCACCTTCTGTTCAGGGAACCCAGCGGAATTCAGGTATGGTTTCCGATCAGTCCACCTTCCCTTTGGTGAAATCGATTTTTGATTTCAAACAATATGGCCAATCAGGTGCCTGGGTAAGTGAGCTCTTTCCTTATACCGCCCAGGTGGTAGATGAACTTTGCATCGTGAAATCCATGATTACCGAAGCCATCAACCATGAACCCGCGGTCATGTTTATGCAAACCGGGTCACAGTTAAGCGGAAGGCCATCCATCGGCTCCTGGTTGAGCTACGGTTTGGGTAGTGATAACGAAAACCTTCCGAATTTTGTAGTTTTGCTATCCAAAAGTTCGGGTGCACAACCCCTGAATTCCACCGCCTGGAGCAATGGATTTCTACCTTCCCATCACCAGGGCATACAGTTCCGTTCTGGCAAAGACCCGGTTCTTTATCTTAACAATCCCCATGGGGTCCACGATCATGACCGCAGGAGAGCTTTGGATCATATCAAAAAGTTGAACGAGCAGCAATTCGATATCTGGCAGGACCCGGAAATCCAGTCCAAAATCAGCCAGTATGAAATGGCCTACAAAATGCAAAATTCGGTACCGGATGCCGTGGATACCTCCAATGAACCGGATTATATCTACGAACTGTATGGAGAAGATGCCAAAATTCCCGGTACCTATGCATCTAATTGCCTTCAGGCCAGGCGACTGGCGGAGCGGGACGTGAAATTTATCCAGTTATACCATATGGGCTGGGACCAGCATGGCAACCTGCCCAGGGGCATCAAAAGGCAGGCACTAAGCACCGACCAGGCTACTGCGGGACTCATCCAGGACCTGAAACAGCGGGGGCTGCTGGAAGATACACTGGTAGTCTGGGGAGGAGAGTTTGGGCGCACCAGCTTTTCACAGGGCAGGTTGACCGCAGATAATTATGGAAGGGACCACCATCCCGGCTGCTTCACCATGTGGATGGCCGGTGCAGGAGTTAAAAAGGGTATGGTTTATGGCGAAACAGATGAGTTTAGCTATAATGTAGCCCAAAAACCCGTACATGTCCATGACTTTCAGGCCACGCTTTTACATTTGTTGGGGGTGGACCATGAAAAGCTTACTTTCAAGCACCAGGGCCGAAGGTTCCGTCTCACGGATGTACATGGTGAGGTAGTAAAAGATCTATTGGCTTGAGATAATCCCCAAACGGGCAGTTAACATGAACGAAAGAAGAAAATTCCTGAAAAATGCGGTATTGACCGGAGGGGCATTGACCGTCTCCGGCTTATCTGCTTTCTACATTAAACCCACTGCTCCAAAGCTAGATGAAGAAATCCTGGGTCATGGGGATTTCAGGTACCGGGTGGAGAAAGGATGGGGCGACCTGGACCCACAAAAATACCCTGTTAAAAACTGCCATGAGATGGTGATGGACAAAAACGGCAGGCTCTTAATGTTGACCGACCATCCCCAAAACAATGTAATTATCTATGATACATCCGGCAAGTTACTGGCCTCCTGGACCCTTTCCTTTCCGGGTGCCCATGGGCTGAGCATCCATGAGGAGGGAGATGCTGAATACCTGTATATCACCGATCCGGGTTTGGGCAGGGTGGTCAAGTGTACCCTGGAAGGAAAAATCATGTTGGAATTGGAACATCCTGCCAAGCTGGGGGCATATGATGAAAAATCAGCCTATAGACCCACGGAAACCGCCATTGGTCCTAATGGGGATATTTATGTAGCGGATGGGTATGGGTCTCAGTTTATTTTACAATATGATGCCAAAGGCCAATTTATCCGAAAGTTTGGAGGGGACAGCTTCCTGCAACCCGATAAATTCAAGCAGGCCCATGGGGTGGCTTTGGACACCCGGGATCCTGCCAAGCCCAGCCTCATCTGTACAGCACGGATAAAAAATTCCTTTAAGCGGTTTACCCTTGATGGCGAGTATTTGGAGGAATACTATATGCCGGGTGCCTTTGTCAGCCGTCCGGTTATTGATGAAGAAAACATCTATTCAGGGGTATGTTTTGGGATGGAAGAAGGCAATTACAACATGCAATTGAACAAGGGCTTTGTTACCATTTTGGACAAAAACCACAGGGTAATTTCCAATCCGGGAGGAACGGAACCCCAATATGAAAACGGCAAATTGAAGTTGATGCTTCAGGAAAAACCGGTGTTCAGGCATTGCCACGATGTTTGCCTGGACAGGGACAAAAACCTGTATGTCTGTCAGTGGAATGCCGATGGGGTGTATCCGTATAAATTGCACCGGGTGTGATTTATAGTCTTTGGTGGGTACAACGCTTTTTTCAGGCATTGTACGCAGAGTGCCATTGTTGATTACCATGATGATCCGATGATGGTTGGTTACCTTGTCTATGGTGCCTGAGCCTGCCGAAGGCATGGTCTGATGATGGGGTGCTGTTCGGAATTTGCAATTCAGAACCCCGATAAACAGGGTTTGTAACCCTGGTTTCGGGAATGCAATTGATTTGATATAACCCGATCGGTTTC
>JBBDSB010000631.1:0-17045 GCA_040905205.1 Cyclobacteriaceae bacterium | reverse complement strand
ACTTTTTTCCGTCCTGTGATACGTTGATTCTTTTATAAAGACCTTTGTTTTTATCTTTGTAAACAATGGTTTTGGAGGCAATATCGATACAAAGGGGATTGCCGAAACTTCCCACTTCTACACCGATCAATTTTAATTTGGTGGACATGTCAAACCCGGTGAAAGGTTTGACAGGTTTCCCTGTCAGTTGATTGACCACCTGGCTGGCCATTTCATATCCCGGAGCCACCAATCCATAAATCATATTTTTGCAGGAGGCCACTTCACCAATGGCAAAAATATCAGGATCACTCGTTTGCAAATATTCATTTACCTGAAGTCCACCTCTTTGACCAAGTTCCAATCCGGCTTGCCGCCCCAACTCATCCCTTGGGATAATACCGGCAGAAATGACTAGCATTTCTACTGGTAATTTTTCACCATCTGAAAATTCCAACCCGGTTAATTTTCCGTTTCCATGGATTTTTTTTGTGTTTTTTTGAAGATGGATGACTATACCCAAATCCTCCAGCTTTTCCTTCAAAAGTCCCGATCCATCATCATCCAATTGCCGCGGCATCAACCGGGGAGCAAATTCAATGACATGGGTTTGCAGTCCCATGTCCATTACCGCTTTGGCCGCTTCCAGTCCCAATAATCCCCCTCCCAATACGGCGGCTGATTTCACCTTTTGTCCATAGGATATGATGGCATCCAAATCCTCAATGGTTCGGTATACGAAAACACCTTTTTTTTCAGCCCCATCTATTCGGGGTACAAAAGCAGCTGATCCTGTAGCCATGATCAATTTGTCATATACAAACTGGTTGCCGAGGTGGCTGGTTACGGTTTTGTTATCCCGGTCTATTTGGGTAATCAACTCATTCGTTCTTAGGGTTATTCCATTTTCTTCATACCAGGATTTGGGGGCCATCATCAGCTTATCTATGGAGGAGTCAGAGAAATATTCGCTTAAATGAACCCTGTCATATGCTGGGATAGGCTCTTCTCCGAAAACCGTTATTTTAAAATCTTTTGATGCTTCTACGAGTTTTTCACAAAATTTATATCCTACCATGCCGTTTCCGACTACAATGATGTTTTTCATTTCCTTTGTATTTTTCATAGATCAATGGCCTGTTGGTGCTAAGGTAAAAATAAAATCAATTAATACGTAAAAATACGTAAAAAAATACTTAAAATTGAAAAATAATTTAAGGGATTACGTAAAAATATTGAAACATGAACGGAAAACTATATATCGTAGGAGCAGGGCCCGGAGATCCTGATTTGCTTACCATAAAAGGGTTAAAATTGCTTCAGACTGCTGAGGTGGTATTGTACGATGCCTTAGTAGCACCGGAAATACTTCAACATCTTTCAACATCCTGTCTGAAAGTTTACGTAGGTAAAAGGGCAGGTAAACACAGCAAACAGCAGGAAGAGATATTGGAAATGATTTCGCATTACACCAAATTCTATAAAAAAATAGTGCGTTTAAAGGGGGGAGATCCTTATGTATTTGGAAGAGGGCACGAAGAACTTCAATTTGGAATCCATCAGGTAAAGCGCAAAATTTTTGTTATTTTTATCAAAAGGATTAAAAACCGACTGCCATGACGCAAGAAAAAGAAATCCGGTTTAAGAAGACCATATCCGATTTTGATGAAATTAATGCCAAAGACCCTCACCATGAATTTATCAATGGTCTATCTACTGCCAAGGAATGGATTTATGGTATTCGGATGTCTGAAATGCTGATGGAATTTCACCCTCATGCATCCGAATTGCTGAGATTGGCATCAAGGTGTCAGCATATAAAACGATGGGAAATACCGAGGGAAGATTACCCAATGGATAGAAAAGGTTACCTCTTGTGGCGGACCAAACTCAAACAGTTCCATGGTGAACTGGCTGGCTCCATCATGAAAATGAATGGTTATGAGGAGGGGGATATTAAAAAGGTAGAGGACCTGCTTAACAAAAGAAGGCTCAAAACTGATCCCGAAACTCAAACCCTGGAAGATGTGATCTGTTTGGTTTTTTTGAAATATTACCTGGATGAATTCATTGAAAAACACCGCGATGAGGAAGAAAAACTAGTTGAAATTATCAGGAAAACGTGGAACAAGATGTCTGAAAAGGGACATAAAAAAGCCCTTTCCATGTCCCTTTCCGAAAAAGCAATGAACATCGTGAGCAAAGCGCTGGAGCATTAACTTAAGGTGAACTCATCGTTTTGGAATAAACCATTACATCTTTTTGAATGGAGGAAAATATTTTTTTTTCCCCCACACTTGGGTTTTTATTTCCATGTTCAGCTCCACCCAAATCATATTCTACATGAAGGATTTTGGGGATCTCTTTGGATTTGAATTGAGGATGTTTTAAAAGGAGCTTAAAATCCACATTCCCTTCTCCTAATGGCACATTTATAGGCGTGTCTTCCTTTCCCGATGGTTTGCCCCACACAAAATCTTTAAGATCAAAGCTTTTGATTTGGTCACTGATCAGGTAAAAAATATTTTCATAAGAACGGTAGCCTTCCACAGCAGCATGCCTAAGGTCAAATTGTACGCCAATATGATCAGGGTTGATGCCTTCCAATAAATGGTAGAGTTCCCAGACCGAGCCTCCAACCCTACTTCCTGCGTGATTTTGGTAATGCCCGGTGACACTGTATTTTTCGTGCAGTTCAGCGGCTTTCTTCATGGTGCTGTTCAGTTTGGAAAGCTCATTTTTAATTTTCTGAGAGGAAAATGAAAGGTAACCCATCCGGTAATGTTGAATGCCTTCGCCGGCAAGAACTTTCAAAAATTCCTCCATTTCCCCAAGACGGTCAATGTTCATATCTGTGGTCAGGATGGGGGTGCTTAATCCCAAATTTTCGCTCTGCGCCACAATAATAGGTAGTCTGGATTTAATATCCGGTGTGTCGAAAAACCCGTTTTTTCGAACAGGCAGGTCTACACCCTCCATTCCCATGTCTTTCACAGCCTTGGGAACATCCTCCAGGGGAAGCCATTGCAACACTTTGGTAAATAGATACAGGGGGCTGGGACCCGAATTTTGATAAAAGCTGTTTCTTAACAAAGAAACTGCCCCTAGATCACCGGCGATAATTCCCAAACCGCCTGCTGTAAGGATATTTTTTACAGTAGTTCTTCTGTTCATTTTGGTTTATTTTTTGAGGTTGAAGATAAGCTTTTGATATTACACTGCCAAGGAGAAGGCCAGGCTAATTTTTTTTGGTAAAATCAAAGACCATTTCAATCACGGGATCCCGGGTCATGCCTGCCGGATTGAGGCCGGGTTCACCTTCAGGGACGGGTATGCCCAATTTTTCAAAATATTTTATCCAAATGGGAAAGGTTTCTCCTGTATCCGGGTCAATAAAGGTCATGGGGTGTATCTCGAATACCGGATTACCCAAATTGGCTTTTTCAAGGGATAGATGGATTAGCTCAGAACAATAATAAGCATCATTGAACAGGTTAAAACCATGGTCATAGGGTTTGCCTATCAATATTTGGGCATGTGAAATGGCCTCAGGAATCAGTTTACGGTAGGGAGTTTTTAACCTGCCCACATGGACCTTGGGATTTCCGTATTTATCCAGGTGGCGATCCAGAAAGACCTCCAAGGGCGTGCTTTTAACCCCGGAAGTAACAGCTTCCAGCACCATCCAATTCTCATTTTTATTGATAATCAGCCCATTGTGTGAGAATTGGTTGCCCTTATAGCCATGGGTTACTTTTCTGATGGCTTCACAAAAATCACCGCAATCCCCATCCTGGAAAAGTATATCTCCTTCATTCCATGTAAAATCCTTTGGTGGTTGGCAGGAAATTCCGAAGAACAGGACAAAGTACAGAACAAACTTAGCTGTGGACATTTTTGAGTGCTTATTTATTGGACAAGGATAAAGAATAAAAGGGCTACCGAAAGCACCAGAACCATTTTTTTTGATTTCTCCTTTATAACTGTGTCAATTTTTCTTTTTCTCAAAACCAGGACAGCAAGGCTCAGGCCCAATAATTGGGCACCCAGGCCCAATCCGTTGAGGAAACCCCCATAAGGCATAGTTTTCAGATTGAAATTAAAATAGATAATGGGTATTAGACAGCACAAAATTCCGAAAATCCCTAAAATAAAAGATCGGTTAAGCAGACGTTTTTCATCTATTTGGGTCCATTTCATGTGTTTATAATTGTTTTTTAATGGTCATAACTTGTCCCGACTCTCGGGAGAATCTCGCACCTGCCGGCAGGCAGGTGTTTGATAATCATCCCTCTGTGTGTCGCTTGCGTCATGCCTGTCTGCCTCAGGCAGGCTCGATTTCATGTTATGCTTTTTTTTCTATTTTTAAAGAAGTTAAATAAATCAATTGCATTTAGGGTATTCAGTGTCATTTCTTTTGTTAAGCCACCCTTTCTCCCTGTCAGTACCCCATATTTCATATCCGAAAAGGCCTCTTTTTCATGGGCATCCGGGTTAATGGATAACTTAACCCCCTGATCCATGGCATATCTTACCCATCTCCAATCCAGGTCCAGTCTCCAGGGATTGGCGTTTATTTCTATCACCACATTATTTTGGGCACAGGCATCAATAATTAATTTATGATCAATGGGATAACCCGCTCTTCTAAGCAGTAACCTGCCTGTGGGATGACCAAGGATAGTGGTGAAAGGATTTTGAATGGCTCTGATAAGCCGGGCATTGGCTTTTTTCAGGTCCATACTTAAGCTAGAATGGATCGATGCCACGATATAATCAAAGGAAGCCAAAACGTCCTGGGAATAATCCAGACTGCCATCGATGAGGATATCGCTTTCAATCCCTTTAAAAATCTTAAAAGGGGCCATTTTTATATTCAGCTGATCGATTTCATCATGTTGTTGGCGTATTCTGTCTTCATCCAAACCATTGGCATAGAAGGCAGATTTGCTGTGGTCAGCCATACCCAGGTATTCATATCCCTGTGATTGACAGAATTCTGCCATTTCTTTCAGCCCGTGCCTGCCGTCACTATAGGTGGAATGGTTATGCAAGGGGCCTTTCAAATCCTCCAGGGTTAGCAGATCTGTAAGGTTGTTGCTTTGCAACCACTCCAGTTCACCGTTTCCTTCCCTTAAATCTTCCGGGACAAAGGGTAAGCCAGCTGATTCATAGGCTTCGGTTTCACTACGATATGATACGGAATAAAAGATTTCTGCCAGGGATTTACTTTCTATCCCCTGCGATAAAAGGTGGGCTTTGCTGCTCGTTTTTAAAAGTTTCTGCTTGATAAAATCCTTGGTGGGCACCAGGTGGATTAAAATCCTGAGATTGAAATCCTTCAATTTACCCCCCCATCTATAAGGACTGGAATCAAGAACATCCTGTTCCAAACCACGGATTTTGACCAGATGATTCATGGTTTCGGTGGGTTGATCAGAAGCTATAATGATAACCAGCTGATCAATGATTTCGGATTTTCTACCGAAGTCGCCTACCGGGGCTACCTTATCGGAACCAAAAACCCCCTGGAGTTCATCAAGGAATTGATTTCCTAAATTTTCCAAATCAGCATATAGCCATTTTCCCTGGTTGGATGCGATGAATTCCAGGTTTTGAATAATACTTTCCTGTGTTTTTTCACCAAACCCTTTAATTTTGGCTACCTGCCCGGACCTACAGGCCTCCATCAATTCATGAGAGGAGGTGATTTCCAATTCCTTCCAAAGAATTTTAATTTTTTTTGGGCCTAATCCTTTTATTTCAAGGATTTCCAAAATACCCTGCGGGGTTTTTTCCAAAAGTTGGGTTAACACTGCATGGCTTTCTTTTTCCTGGATTTCCAAAATAACCTCAGCAATACCCTTTCCAATTCCCGGCAATTCCTGTAATTGGATCATGTCAAGTCCCTGCAAGGATTTGCCCTCTCTTTCTATGCTATTGATAGCGGATTGATAGCCCCTGATTTTAAAGGGGTTTTCATCATGCAGTTCCATGAGTTGCATGGTCAATTTCAGGGTTTTGATGATTTGCTTGTTATCCAAGGTATTTTACGTTAATATGAATATTGGACAAATGTCTATAATATTTGTTTTAAAATAAAATCATAAACCTTATCTTGATCAAGAAGAACAGTTAAAAAATTAGGCGCTATGCAATATTGGTTAGTAAAGACAGAACCTGAATCGTACTCTTTAGAGGACCTTAAAGTCCATGGGGAGGATGTATGGGATGGGGTGAGGAATTTTCAGGCCAGGAATTTCCTCGAAAAAATGAATTTAGGAGATAAGGTTTTTGTTTACCATAGTGGAAAGCAAAAAGCGGTTACCGGTTTGGCAGAAGTTTCTGGTACTGCATTTCCGGACCCTAATTCCAAATCCGGCGAAAAATGGCTTGCTGTAAAGATTAAATACCTGAAAACTTTCCCTTACCCCGTTTCCCTAAAAGAGATCAAATCAACCGCTGCACTAACCAATATTTTGCTCATCAAACAGTCAAGGCTTTCGGTTATGCCTTTACTTGATGATGAAGCCAAATTGATTCTAACCATGGCAAAAGTATGATCAAGAAAACCCTGATTTTCTTAATATTATGTTTCGCGGGCATATTTCCCTCCATTTCTCAGGTGCAATTTACCCAAAGATTGGAGGTAGACACCGATTGGACGGATGATGATTTCATTGTTATTCCGAGGTACAATGGAATGGTGGCTTTCAGACTCACCTCTGACAGGCCATTTGGAAGAAAAAACCTATTCCAATATATAGTGTCTGATTTCCAATTGGATGCGGAGTCTCCCAGTCAGATTGTTTTAGAGGAAAATTATGAGTTGGTTGGTTTTGATTTGGATGATAAATTCCTGTATGTTCTTTTCAACAAAGGTTCACAGTACACCCCGGAAAAAGCTATTTTTGAAATTGATCTGGAAAGAAAAGTGATGGTGGAACTTTCATTGAGCAGCATATTGGATATGGAACTTCAGGATTTTTTGGTTTTCAACAAAAAGGCGGTCTTTATGGGAAAGTATGAATATAGACCTGTGATCCAGCTATTGGATATTACTTCCAAAGAAGTAATTACTGTCCCGGGATTATTCGAAAAAGACGCTAAGATTTTACAGATGAGAAAAGACCCTGATTTGAATATTTTTGATGTGGTGATGAGCAGAAGGGACTTTTCCAAGAAGAAAATTGTTTCTATTTTGACTTTTGACACACAGGGGAACAAATTGCGGGAGGTAAAAATTGATGACCTGGGAAACCCTTCCATGGAAATGGTAGAAGGCCTGCTTACTTCTTCCTATAATTATAAACAGGCTCTGATTGGTCCGTATGGGCTAAGGAAAAAGGAAGCTTATCAGGGATTGTATTTTACCAGGATCAATGAATTTGGAGAATACGAAAACAAATTTTACACCATTCCCGATTTTGATAATTTTTACAATTATCTACCTGAAAAAGCCAAAGAAAGAAGGTTAAGGGTAATGGAAAGAAGATTGAACAAAGGAAAAGAAATACCCATTCGGAATGTAATGGTTACCAGGGAAATAACTGACTTGAATGGTTATTTTCTGGTTTATAATGATTTATTTGTTTCCTCAAGCTCCAGGTATCTGCCAAGGGATGGTATGTATGCCAGTAATTTTTACAGGATGAACCCTATGATGGGGGGGTATGGAGGACTTTATAATCCCTTATGGATGGACCCCCGTTTCAGAAGCAACCAGATTACCAACCAATACAAATACCTGGCCGCACAATTTATTTTACTTGATGCCGATGGGGAAATCGTATGGGACAATTCCATCAATCTGGACAATACCAATAAAAGTGAACCGGTGAAATTCGGAGAAATGAGCTTCAATGGCAACAACCTCTTTTTTCTTTACATGGATGGATCGGAATTGGTATTGAACCAGATAAAAAATGGGGAGGTGGTCATAGAAAATGAAACATTTGAATTGGAGTTAATGGACGAAAATGAACGCATTTCAGAAACCAAAGAAAGCAGCCTTCGACTGCTATGGTGGTATGATAATTATTTTCTCCTGAGTGGAAAACAAAAGGTCAAATACCAAGCAGAAGATGGGAGGCCAAAAACCAGGGATGTTAATTTTTTCACCAAAATTAAAGTGGATGATTTCATCTAGGGGGCCTGTGGAGGTGCCAAATTATTCCTATATTTGCCCCAAATTTTAATCATGCAGAAAAGACTTGTTCTTGACCAGGCCCAGTTATCCATAACCATCAGCAGGTTTTGCCACCAACTGATTGAAAACCATGATGATTTTGCCAATACCGTACTATTGGGTCTTCAACCCAGAGGATCTTTGGTGGTGGATAGGATAATCAGCCGGATGCTGGAAATCCAAAATGTCAATTTACAATTCGGTTACCTGGATGCAACATTTCATAGAGATGATTTTAGAAGGAGGGATTTACCCCTTCGTGTCAATGAAACCAAAATTGATTTTTTGATTGAAAACAAAAAAGTGGTCCTTGTTGATGATGTCTTGTATAAAGGAAGGTCCGTCCGGGCTGCTATGGATGCCATGATCGCCTTTGGAAGGCCCCAAAAAGTAGAATTAATGGTTTTGATCGACAGAAAGTTTACCCGTGATTTTCCTATAAAACCTGATTACCACGGAAGGCAGGTAAATACCCTGGAAAGCGAATATGTTATGGTGGAATGGAGGAATCAGGGTTTTCCGGCAGATGCCATTTGGATAACCGAAAAAGAAAGTAAGTAAATCTCATGGAGCAACTCAATACCCGTCATTTACTTGGAATTAAAAATCTCAGCACCGAAGATATTCAATTGATTTTTGAAACGGCAGACAGTTTTAAGGAAGTTTTAAACCGTCCAATTAAAAAGGTTCCGTCATTACGGGACATTACCATTGCCAATGTTTTTTTTGAAAACTCAACACGTACGAAATTGTCTTTTGAACTGGCGGAAAAAAGGCTTTCAGCGGATGTCATTAATTTTGCGTCCAGCAGCAGTTCGGTTAAAAAAGGGGAAACCTTAATTGATACAGTAAACAATATCCTTGCAATGAAGGTAGACATGGTGGTAATGAGGCACGGCAGTGCCGGTGCCCCCCATTTTTTATCCAGGCACATTAAGGCAAACATCATCAATGCAGGGGATGGTACCCATGAGCATCCTACACAGGCATTATTGGATGCTTATTCCATTCGGGAAAAAACCGGAAGTGTAGCAGGGAAAAAGGTAGCCATTATTGGAGATATTCTTCATTCAAGGGTGGCCTTATCTAATATATTCTGTCTACAGAAGTTAGGCGCCGAAGTGATGGTATGTGGTCCGATTACCCTGCTTCCAAAGTTCATCGGGGCCTTGGGCGTAAAGGTGGAGCATGACGTTGGAAAGGCCCTGAGATGGTGTGATGTAGCCAATGTGCTGAGAATCCAACTTGAAAGACAACAGATAAAGTATTTTCCGTCTCTAAGAGAATATTCCCTGTATTTTGGTGTGAATAAGAAACTCTTGGAACAACTTGACAAAGAAATCATCATCATGCACCCCGGCCCTATCAATAGAGGCGTGGAAATAAATTCTGATGTGGCTGACTCAGAGCATTCCATCATATTGCAACAGGTGGAAAATGGAGTTGCCATCAGAATGGCGGTATTGTACCTATTGGCAGGCATCAAATTATAAGAAAACCGATAACCCTTATAAACGACCATTGGTTTGCGAATGCCTCTTGATAAATGTGACTGTTTGGGACTTGTAAGCTTTGAATTTTTGTCTCAAATTATAAGAATTATTTGTAAATTGCCTATCATTTAAAATAAAACATGATCTATAATTCTATCATAGACACCATAGGAAACACCCCGCTAATCAGGTTGAATAAACTCAATATGGGGATACAGGGAGAGATCCTCGTTAAGGTGGAATATTTTAATCCAGGCAACTCCATGAAAGACCGTATAGCCATCAAAATGGTGGAGGATGCGGAAAGAGATGGATTGTTGAGCCCCGGGGGAACTATCATTGAAGGCACAAGTGGGAATACAGGAATGGGCCTTGCCTTGGCAGGCATCGCCAAAGGCTACAAGTGTATATTTACGATGGCAGATAAACAGTCGAAAGAAAAAATTGACATTCTAAAAGCTGTTGGTGCTGAAGTCATCGTTTGTCCAACCAATGTTGCCCCCGATGATCCCCGTTCCTATTATTCCGTAGCAAAAAAATTAAACCAGGACCTGCCCAACTCATTTTATCCCAACCAATACGACAATCTGTCCAACTGGAAAGCACATTATGAAACCACCGGTCCTGAAATTTGGAAGGATACAAAAGGTAAAATCACCCATTTTGTGGCAGGTGTTGGTACAGGAGGATCCATGTCCGGTACCGCGAGGTATTTAAAAGAGCAAAATAAGGAGGTAGTTTCCGTGGGGATTGACACCTATGGATCGGTATTTAAAAAATATAAAGAGACAGGAGAGTTTGATGAAAACGAAGTCTATCCTTATTTGACAGAAGGAATTGGAGAAGATATTTTACCTAAAAATGTTGATTTTTCGGTTATTGATCAGATCATCAAGGTGACGGACAAGGATGCTGCGGTAATGACGAGAAGGCTTTCCAAAGAGGAGGGCCTATTCGTTGGTTGGTCTTGTGGCTCTGCCGCTCACGGGGCATTGGAATATGCCAAGGATAACTTAAAACAGGGGGATGTGATGGTTGTTTTGTTGCCTGACCACGGGACAAGGTATTTGGGCAAGGTATATAATGACGATTGGATGCGCAACCATGGATTTTTGGAAAACAAGACATTTGGAACAGCAAGGGATATCATTGCGGGCAGGGGCCCATTGTATCATTTGGTAGTAGTGGAGAAAACCGATAAAATCAAAGATGCCATTGCTTTAATGAATGAAAAGAGTGTTTCGCAAATACCTGTTATGGAAAATGGCTCTGTGGTGGGTAGCATTACCGACAATAAACTGTTGCTGAAGATCATCGAGAATCCTGAATTGAAAAACGATCTGGTTGAAAAAGTAATGGAAAATTCCATGAAGTTTGTGGCTATGGACAGTACCTTGGATGTTCTTTCCTCGATGGTGGAAAGAGAAAAAGCGGTACTGGTTAGGGACCAAAATCATCACATCCATATCATTACCAAGCATGATATCCTGGAGGCCATCACCAAATAAGATCCCTATTTACCCTTAAAAATTCCCCTGTATTATGAATAAGAAGGATTTGGAACTTCTCATAGGAGAGAAATATGAATTTGATATTAAAGCTGTTTTAATTAAGGGATGGGAAACATTTAGAGTTATACCGTTTTATTCTATGGCTTATACCTTGCTGATTCTCTCCATTCAATTGATGTTTATGGTTTATGTTCCGGATTTTATATTTATTTTCAGTCTATTTCTGGCAGGACCATTATTTGCAGGGTTTTACCTGGTGGCCAATAAAATCAGTCAGAAGGAAGAAGTCATTTATCCGGATTTTTTCGGAGGTTTCGGTTATTATATTCCCATTGTGTTGGTTTGGTTGGTTGGACAGGTCCTGACCCTATTGGGCTTATTTGCGCTGATTATCCCTGGAATTTATTTGATGATAGGTTATATGTTTGCCGTTTTGATCAGTGTTTTTTTTGGATTGGATTTTTGGAATTCATTGGAATACAGCAGAAAACTTATCCATGGAAATTGGGTTAAGTTTTTCATCTTTGGCTTAGTATTAGCTGTCCTGAATATCGCCGGTGCTTTGGTTTTTGTTTTCGGATTGGTAGTGACCATTCCGGTCACCTACTATGCCATTTATCACCTGTTTGAAAACCTAACTAAAAATATAATTTCTGAAGATTGAGAGGAATAAATCACGATAAGTTATTTATTATCAATAATTTATTGGAATTTTGAGTTTTCCTCAGTATCATAAGATGATTATTCAATGATACTCATCTTTTTGTATTTTGAAAACACATTACTTAAAAAAACGGTTGATTGCCAGTAATTTGGGCTGTCAACACCTGGCTTTAACCAGTAAATTAATTGTAATGGGGTAAGGTTGGGGATATTAGCTCTTCTTTAATAGATTTGTAATTCAATAAGGATGAAGGAATTTATCAACCCGAATACGCATCAATCAGGTTATTTCCAACCTTCAGGTTTTAAAAAAAAAGAAAATTATTCATGAACTTCAATGCAAGAACAAAAGTAATTATTGGGTTTTTCCTTGCGATCTGTCTGATTGTTGGCGTTGTTGCGGTTACTTACATTAGTGTTAAAAAGCTTCTCGATTCAGTGGAATCACTTTCGGAACCAAATGAAAAACTCAGAAATTTAAATCATTTATTGGCAGAAATCTACCAATTGGATAAATCCAGGAGTGTATTCATCGAATCGGACACTTTGGGTAAAGTCGACTATTTTAAAAATATCCAGGACAGGATTCATAAAGTCCAATCCCTCAGCACCGATACCTCAGAAATCAGGCAGGTAAAGAAAATAGGACATAATGTCAATGAATTGTTGGTTGTTTACAAAGGGTTGGAAGACGTAAAGAAAAACCTTTTTGATAGGAATTTCAGTAAGGAGGCACTTACCAATATTGAAAGAAAAATAAGGAGAAAAGAAGAGTTGAGTCGACTGCAAAGCCTTGGAAAGATCCGTATCGGTATTAGTAATGGGGGATCAACGGATTCCACCTTTTTAGCCAAAAGGGATAGTGTGGACCGGGAAAATGGTCCAAGAAGCCTCTCGGTGGTGGATAAGGTAGAAATGGAAAAATTAATGGCCATGTTAAGGACCAACCTCAACAGAATGGAACCCAATGCGCCGCAGGTTTTGTCCAGTTCAGATTCGGTTATTTATGCTGTCCGCCAGATCGTTTCAGATATTACCAATGAAGAACAGTACCTCAGATCGAGGTTAAGTATGTTGGAGCAGGAACTCAACAATAAAAATAAAGAGCTGATTATCAATATCCAGGATATTGTTACTTCGCTTCAAAACGAGGCTTTATTGGTCTCAAAGGCAGAAAACGATTCAGCTTATGAACTTACCTATCAATTGTCACTGCTGTTAGGCGTTTTGATTGTAGTAGGAGTAATTGGATCTACTGGTTTTATTTTCAGTATTGTACGTGAAATAAAAAAATCGGAGACCTACCAGGAGAAATTATCGGAAGCCAAAATGCGATCTGACAATCTGGCCAAAACAAAACAGGATTTTCTAGCCAGTATGAGCCATGAGATCAGAAACCCCCTCCATGTTATTCAGGGCTACAATGAGGCATTGGCCAAGACATCCCTGAAAGAGGATCAAAATGAATATGTAAGAATGATCCGGTTTGCATCCGGTACATTATTGGGTATTGTCAATGATATTCTTGATTTTTCAAAGCTGGAAGCTGGGAAAATAGGGATTGAAAGAACTTCATTTGATCCTAACATCCTTTTAAACAACATTCAGAATTTTTTTGAAAATAAAGCTTTAGAAAAAGGGTTGTCATTGGAGTTTTCCTTATCCTTCCCTGAAGGAAAATGGATAAAAGGCGATCAGCTAAGGATCAATCAGATTTTAAATAACCTGATTTCAAATGCTATAAAATTTACCGAAAAAGGTAAAATCAGTGTTTCTTTCCAATATTTCGATGTTGGAAAAATTGCCATGAAGGTAGAAGATACCGGAATGGGGATAGCACCCGAATTACAGAAAAATCTATTCAAGGAATTTAACCAGGGAGATAGCAGTATTTCCAGAAAATTTGGCGGAACAGGATTGGGTCTGGCCATTGTGAAAAAATTAATTGCCCTTCAGAAGGGTAGTATTTCTGCAGAAGGCAGGGAAGGTGGAGGAACCATCATCAAGGTGATTTTACCAACGGAACTGGTAGAACCACTGGAAAACAAACCCGTGGATTTAGAAGTTGGTTTAAATCATCCATCCATTAAGGGGCTAAAGATATTATTGGTAGATGATGATGAAATTGGCCTTAAATTTTCTTCAATAATGATGAAAAGCCTTGGTGCTGCGGTGACTACTTATGCCGGAGGCCTGGATTTCAAAGAAAATTTTTCTGAACAGGATTTCCACCTTGCGATACTGGATATTCAAATGCCGGAAATCGATGGATATCAGGTGTTGAAAATTTTAAGAACCTATCCACGATACCGAAAACTGCCCATAATAGCCATTACAGCGAATGTTTTTGCAAATGAAAAGCAAAATTTGGATGACGAAGGTTTTAATTGCTTGATTTTAAAGCCTTTTAATGAGCAAAAGCTCGTGTCTAACATCTCCAAAATTCTATCGGGGCATTTACCAGACAACCAAATCCTGGGGGTTTCGGAAAAAGAAAGAAACATAGAGCAAGGGGCTGCTTATGACCTTTCAGAAATCAAAAAATTCTGTATGGGGGATGAGGGATTGTTCAAAGAAATTTTGGAAGGATTTTACACCCAAACTGGATTGGACCTTATACAAATCAATAAAGCGTTGGATGATGGAAATTACGAAAAAGTTCAATCTATCGCCCACCAACTTTCCAGTAGATTGGGTCAATTAAAGATTTCGGATGAAAGAAAAATGGCTAAAAACATTGAAATCTCCCTAAAGCAAGGCATCCACAAGGACATCGATCAAAAAGTTTGGACACTTACAGAAGCGCTCAATCTTCTTTTGGAGGACTTTGCCAAAAAATTCGGATACTCCATGGTTGGCTAATCCAGCCCGTATTTTTCCAATTTGTTGTATAAGGTTTTTCTATCCATGTTTAATATTTTTGCTGCTTTTGATTTATTGAATTTCATCTCCTCCAATGTTTTAATGATCAGGGTTTTCTCTTGTTCTTCAAATGAACTTTTCAAATCCTTGGCAGAGTTGACTTCGGATATTGAAAAGAATTCTGTTTCCCACAATTCCGAAGGAATAACCTCCGCCTTAATTTCACCCTCTCCGGTCAACAATACCGCTCTCCTGATGATGTTATTAAGTTCTCTTAGGTTGCCCGGCCAATAATATTCCAAAAATATTTTTTCAACTTCCCTGCTAAAGCCGCTTACTTTTTTCCCCAGGTTGGCATTGCTTTTTTCTAAAAACAGATTCGCAAAGTAAAACAAGTCTTCTTTCCGTTCTCTAAGCGGAAGCGCTTTAATGGTGAATTCATTTAACCTGTGAAAAAGATCTTCCCTAAAATCGGCTTTTCTGGCCATTTCATGAAGGTCTTCATTGGTGGCAACAATGATTCTAACATCCACTGCAATGTCTTTACTGCCTCCAATTTTCCGGATACGCCTTTCCTGTATAGCTCTTAAAAGTTTGACTTGGATCTCATAACTCAGGTTTCCAATTTCATCCAAAAATATCGTGCCGCCATTGGCGCTTTCAAAATGTCCTGTTTTATGATCGATGGCTCCGGTAAATGCTCCTTTAACATGGCCAAATAATTCGCTTCCGGCCAATTCTTTTGATAAAGCACCACAATCCACGGCTATAAATGGCCCCTTTTCCCTTTCCGATTTTAGATGGATTCTTTTTGAGATGTATTCTTTTCCAGTACCACTTTCACCCAATACAATAACGCTTAAATCCGTTGGTGCCACCAAAGAAATATGTTTTTCCAGTTGAATGGCCTCCGCACTTTTGCCAATTTGGTAGTCCAGGTCATGAAAAAGAGGGGCGGGTACAGGGGAATGTGGGGCAGGATCTTGAGAAATGGTGGCCTTTCTATTTTCTTTTTTGATGGCTTCTGTTACATTGATTAACAGTTCATCAGGGTTGATGGGCTTTGTGATGTATTCAAATGCCCCCATTTTCATGGATTTAACTGCCGTCCTGATATCCGAATAATTGGTGATTAAAATTACCGGAATACCTTTCCATTTTTTGGTGATGTGGTCCAAAACATCCATACCGGTACCGTCAGGTAGGCGATAATCTGTGATTACCAACTTGATTGTTTCTTCAAGTAGGGACAAACCCTCTGCCACTTTGGTCGAAGTGATGACCTGAAAACCATTTTTATCCAAGAAGTTTTTGATAATTTTCGAATAGGTGAGGTCGTCTTCTATTAAAAGGATTTTGATCATATGATTTAAAACAGAGCTATTGTTTACTCAATAATAGTGTTAAAATAAAAGCACCAATCTAAATAGATCAGTGCTTTTGGATTAACGTTGGCTTAGCTGTTATAATTCAATTTTTTTATTATTGACCTATCATCACGCCATTTTTATCATATAAAACCATGATTTCGAAGTTATCGGTATCCTGAAAACAAACATCATAATAATCTACTTTTTTATCAGAAATCCGCTTTACCCTCATGATTTTCAAATCCCCGATCAAACTATCCAATTTAATTACCTGCTGGATCTTTGTGGGGAGCTCAAATGCCGTGATGGAAGTGGTGTCCAATGGGTAATTCTTATAAACGGAATAGGAGGGACTATGGTTTGGGGAATTTCCAACAAAATGCTCATTTATATTGATTTGATATCTCAATAGCGTTATTAAGGTTAATAATACCAAACCTGAAATTATAGCAATAATCATTATTAATCGTTCCATGTCCACAATTGTTCAACAATTCCATTTTGCTGGGTAAGTTATTTAACCTTGCATTATTTGTGCCAAAAAGCAAAATCGCACCATGGTCATTTGTTTGTGTATACTTGCCGTCTACTTGGGTAATGGATACCCATATTGATGATTTTTTGTTACTTTTGTTACTTTGAAAATGTTTATTATCTTTGATAATCGATAATTAACTTTAACTCTTCGCTTGCAAGCAATGCCCTCAGGTGCGTGAACCTGGGGGTTTTTGTCACCAATTAATTTTTTGGAATACAAATTCAACTTCAAAAATATCCAATTTGGGAATAGCCCCAATCATCTGAATATTTTTTTTGATCCTTATGCCTAATGAAATCGTTTTTTCAGGTATGTTAAGTTTGGTGAATTTCAGAGTCTAATTCACAAAAAAGGATTAACTTTGTATTGTATTTTACTCTCCAAATATATGAGTGACCAGATCAAACACGAATGTGGGATTGCCTTGATCCGGCTTAGAAA
>JBBDSB010000630.1:0-17057 GCA_040905205.1 Cyclobacteriaceae bacterium | reverse complement strand
AAAAAATGTTAATTCTACCGATGACGGTTTTTTTCTGAAATTTCATCGAAATCAGGTTAAAAATAAATAGAATTTAGGCGATTAAACCTTCCAGGTTTCACCTCTAGGTTATAACAAATACCTGACTATCAAAAAAATATGGAGGTTTTCGGTTTTCGGAAAATTAAATTTCAGGAGTTTAATTTTTTTTAAATTCGGGGAAAAGCTACACCTTCAATAGAAAAAGAATTATACATCTGAAAATGACCCTTTGTAAAATTTTCTGTAAAAAACGTTATAAATATTTGTAATATTTGTTATTAATTAAATACTTACATGAACCTGGGCGTTAGTAATTGATTAATAAATCCTTATAACCCTTTATTTTGCATCTGTGGCAGAAATTGATTATATTAAGATATGATGAAAAATTTAATTTCATATAAAATAAACCATATTGTCTTTGGCTTTGGCATTTTTTTTTATTTGGGATTGTTTTTTTGTGTTATTTCCTGCAAGGAGGAAGGGGCCAAAGAAATTCCTGAAACTATTAGCTACAATTTCCATATCCGGCCAATACTTTCTCAAAATTGTTATGCCTGCCATGGACCGGATGCCAATAAACGGGAAGCTGGATTAAGGTTTGACCTTCCGGAAAAGGCCTTCGCAGCTTTGAAGGAAAATCCAAATGCCCATGCCCTGGTTGCAGGGAACCCTTCTTCCTCGGAGGCTTATCAACGTATCATTTCATCGGATCCTTCGGAAATGATGCCCCCACCTGAATCAAACCTCACCCTCAGCGAGCATGAGATCCGCTTAATCAAAAAATGGATTCAACAAGGAGCAACCTATGAACCCCACTGGGCATTTTTAGTCCCTGAAAAAAAACCTTTGCCAAAAGTGAAGGAGGAGGATTGGCCTCGGAATGAACTGGATTATTTTATCCTGGCTGCGCAGGAAGACGCTGGCCTATCTCCAAATCCCCAGGCAGATAAAGAAATGCTTCTAAAAAGACTTTCTTTTGATATTACCGGTTTGCCCCCAGGCCTTGATTTGATGGAAAAATTCAATCAAAACCGGATTTCGGAAGATGAATTGATTGATCACTTGTTGGCCGATAAGGGGTATGGCGAAAAAATGGCTGTTCACTGGATGGATGTGGCACGATATGCCGATTCGCATGGTTATCAGGACGACTATTACAGAACCCAATGGCCCTGGAGGGATTGGGTAATCCATGCCTTCAACCAAAATATGCCCTATGACCAATTTCTAACCTGGCAGTTGGCCGGAGATTTATTGCCCAATCCCACCAAGGAGCAAATTTTAGCCACAGGATTTAACCGTAATCACAAAATAACAGAGGAGTCCGGAGCCATCGATGAAGAATACAGATCGATGTATGTAATCGATCGAACCAATACACTTGGTAAGGCGATTATGGGAGTGACCATAGAATGTGCCCAGTGCCATGACCACAAATTCGATCCCATTTCGCAAAAAGAATACTTTCAACTGTATGCTTTTTTCAACAATGTGGCCGAATATGGTATGGAAGAATCTTCTCCAGGTTTTTCCAAAAAGAGCCCGGCTAAATTACCCATGCTGGAAATCACCGATTCGGACGTGGAAAATATTTTATCCTTTGTAAATCTTCCGGATTCGGTCTCCCATGTAAAGTCCATTATCGGAAAAGTGGACAAAGGGGCGAACCATCTTTCGCTGTTAAGGGAGTCGGGTGTTTTGAAAGTTTCAGTAATGGGTGATGCGGACAGCCTGCGGAAAACCTTTATCCTGGAAAGGGGGGATTATGCCTCTCCAGGCAAAGAGGTGCAGCATGGTACCCCGGATGCCATTCTCCCCTATCCTGAGCAACTGCCCAAGAACAGGTTGGGACTTTCCAAATGGCTGTTTGATAAAAACAACCCATTAACCGCCAGGGTATTTGTCAATCGAATTTGGCAGGAAATATTCGGTAAAGGCCTGGTCAATACCCCGGGAGATTTCGGGATGCAGGGGGCCTTGCCCAGTCATCCTGAATTATTGGATTGGTTGGCGGTAGATTTTATGGAAAGTGGTTGGGATATCAAAGGATTGATCAAAAAAATAGTAAGTTCCGCAACCTACCGTCAGTCCTCTGCTGTGGATCCAGTAAAATTGGAAAAAGATCTTGAAAACCGTTATATTTCAAGGTTTCCAAGGTTCCGATTACCTGCTGAGCAGGTCAGGAACCTGGTTTTGGCAAGCAGTGGATTATTGGTTCCTGAAATTGGAGGCCCCAGCGTCAAACCTTATCAGCCTGAGGGATTGTGGGAATCCGCAGGTTCCGGGCGGGGCAATCTATCAGAGTATGTGCAAGATAGTGGAAAGTCATTATACAGGAGAGGCTTGTACACTTTCATAAAACGCACCGTACCACCTCCCACCATGATCCTTTTCGATGCGAGTAACCGGGATGGTTGTGAAGTGGAACGGGTAAGGACCAATACCCCATTACAGGCTTTGGTGATGATGAATGACCCTACCGTGCTTGAGGCTTCCAGGGTATTGGCTTCCAGTTTGCTTAAGGAAAATTCCCTTGAATCTGATCGGGAAGCAAAAATCCTCAAAGCATTTAAATTAATCATTGGAAGGACTCCCAATTCGCAGGAGTTGGCTATTTTGAAAAGTTATCATGATGATCAACTGAACATTTACAAAGAAAAAGTTGATGTCGCAGGAAAGCTGGTCAATGTAGGTGAATTTCCTTTGGAAAAGACCCTGCCGGTTCCCCAGCTTGCTGCCCTCATGCAGGTGGTACAAACCATTTACAATATGGAGGAGGCTATTACAAAATCTTAGGTAATTGTTAAATATGAAAAAGTGGATAGGCCATAAATTATTAAATTCAGGAACACTTCTCATTGTTCAGCTTGGGATGATCCTTATAGTTGCCTTACCCTTTTCCTGTGATTCCCGGATGAGGGTAGGCGATAATAGTTTACCAGATCAAATAAGTTACAACTTTCATATCAGGCCCATTCTTTCTGATAATTGTTTTGCTTGTCATGGACCGGATGCCAATAAGCGGGAAGCGAATTTAAGATTAGATCTTGAAAAAGAGGCTTTTCAGGCATTGAAAGAGCACCCTGAAAAGCATCCATTGGTTCCTGGAAAACCGGGAAAGTCAGAAGTTTATCAGAGGATTGTTTCTGAAGACCCAGGGGAAAAAATGCCTCCTCCCGATTCCAAGCTCACATTGGCTGATGAGCAGATCAAAATGATTGAAAAATGGATTCGCCAGGGGGCTCAATATGAACCTCACTGGGCTTTTGTACCTCCCAAAAAGCCAAAATTGCCGGAAATTGAGCAGACCCAATGGCCCACCAATCCAATTGACTATTTCATTTTGAATAAGCAAGAGGAAAAAGGATTGGGGCCCAATATGGAGGCTGATAAAGAGATGCTTTTAAGAAGGGCTTCGCTGGATATCACTGGTTTACCTCCAACTTTGGCGATGATGGACAAATTTTTAAATGAAAAGGGCCCTGAGGCTTATGAAGTCTTAATTGATGGATTATTGGCCGATAAAGCATATGGAGAAAAAATGGCTATTCATTGGATGGATCTGGCAAGGTATGCAGATTCCCATGGGTATCAGGATGATAATTTTCGTAGCCAATGGCCCTGGAGAGATTGGGTAATCCATGCCTTTAATAAAAATCTTCCCTATGATCAGTTCATTACCTGGCAGATTGCCGGTGATTTATTGCCTGATGCCACCAAAGAGCAGGTGTTGGCAACAGGTTTTAACCGAAACCACAAGATTACAGAAGAGGGTGGTGTAATTGATGAAGAATATAGGGTAGAATATGTGGTGGACAGGACCAATACCGTCAGTAAGGCCATTTTGGGAATTACGATGGAATGTGCACAGTGTCATGACCATAAATTTGATCCTTTTTCCCAAAAGGAATATTTTCAGATGTATGCCTTTTTTAATAATGTGAAGGAAGTGGGACATGAATCGAATGTTGGGGGGCCAGAAACCTATGCAAAGCATCCCAAAATTCAGATTACCAATGAAGAGGTAAATGGGATACTGTCTTTTGTCAACAAACCGGACACCCTGGATTTAATGGTTTCTGTAATGGGTGATATTGCTGATACGGCCAGAAGTACGTATGTAATGGAAAGAGGGGCTTATGATGCTCCGGGAGAACAGGTTTTCCCGGGAACGCCTTCAGAAGTTCTGCCTTTTGGGCAGCAATTTCCACCAAATCGGTTAGGCTTGGCCCAGTGGTTTTTTGATAAAGACAACCCATTAACAGCAAGGGTATTCGTCAACCGCATTTGGCTGGAATTTTTCGGAAAGGGCTTGGTAGGGACCGAAGGGGATTTTGGAATGCAGGGGGACCTACCTTCCCATCCTGACCTTTTGGATTGGCTGGCAGTGGATTTTATGGAAAATAATTGGGATATTAAAAGATTGGTGAAATTAATTGTTAGCTCTTCTACCTATAAACAGTCCTCCGCCATTACCTCAGAAAAATTATTAAGCGATCCGGGCAACCAATATTATACCAGGTCAGCTAGACAAAGGCTAAAGGCAGAATTGGTCAAAGACCTGGTCATGGCCAGCAGTGGATTACTTGAAAAGAAAATTGGGGGCCCCAGTGTAAAACCCTATCAACCTGATGGGCTTTGGGAGGCGGCCGCATCCACTGGTGCCAAAAATGGTATTTTGGGAACCTATATTCAGGACCATGGCGAAAAGCTTTACCGAAGGGGATTGTATAGCTTCATTAAAAGAACATTACCTCCGCCCTCAATGATGATTTTTGATGGCAGCAACAGGGATCTTTGTGAAACCAAAAGGGAGGCTACCAATACACCCCTTCAGGCATTGGTGATGATGAATGACCCAATGGTTTTGGAAGCATCCCGCGTGTTTGCAGAAAATCTTTTGGAAACGGAAACTTCCGAAAAGGAAAAAATTCACACCGCTTTTAGAACGATTGTTGGAAGGAAACCTGATACAGAAGAAATGGATATTTTAAGGCTACAACACCATGAAATGTTGACTCAGTATAAAGACGCACCTGATAAGGCAAAGAGAATCCTGGAAGTTGGAGAGTTTCCCATTAAAGAAAACAGAAATCCTGTTGAAGTAGCAGCGTTGATGCAGGTAATTACCTTAATATACAATTTAGACGAGACAATAACCCGATCATAATCATGGAAAAGGAAATCATTAATCACGGATTGAATATCAATCGCAGGCATTTTCTCTCAAAGCTAAGTTTGGGACTGGGAAGTGCAGCATTGGGCTCATTACTCATTCCGGATTTATTTAAGGGCGGAGCGGAGGCCTCATTGGAGGAGCAAATGGCAGGTATTCCTCATTTTGCCCCTAAAGCAAAAAGGGTAATTTATCTTTTCCAAAATGGGGCGCCGTCACAATTGGAATCCTTTGATTTTAAGCCTAAACTTCGGGAATTGTGGGGAGAGGAACTTCCTGATTCTGTCAGGCAGGGTCAGCGGCTTACCGGAATGACTGCCAGCCAAACTTCCTTTCCAATGGTAGGTTCCATATATGATTTTCAACAATATGGAGAGGCAAGGGCCTGGGTAAGTGATCTTTTTCCCCATACTGCCAAAATAGTGGATGATATTTGTATCATCAAATCCATGCACACCGAAGCCATCAACCATGATCCTGCACTGACTTTTTTTCAAACAGGCGCACAGCAGGGAAACAGGCCGAGTATGGGGGCCTGGTTGAGTTATGGCTTAGGCAGTGAAAACAATAATTTACCGGCTTTCACCGTACTCTTGTCCAAGGGAGATGGAAACGGTCAAGGGGTGTATTCCAAACTTTGGAGCAATGGATTTTTACCATCGGTCCACCAGGGCGTGCAGTTTAGCAGTGGAGATGATCCTGTTCTTTACTTAAGTGATCAGGAAGGCCTAAGCCGTAACGAGAGAAGGAAAATGTTGGATAAATTATCAGAATTAAACCAACTTTCTTTTGAAAAGTTGGGCGATCCTGAAATCCACGCCAAAGTAGCCCAATATGAAATGGCCTACAGGATGCAAACCGCTGTACCGGAAGCCACGGACTTATCCAAGGAGCCCGATATGATTTTTGACCTTTATGGGGAAAACAGCAGAAAGCCAGGAACCTTTGCCGCCAATTGTTTATTGGCAAGGAAATTATCGGAAAATGGCGTTCGGTTTGTACAGTTGTACCATCAGGGTTGGGATCAGCATGGAAATTTACCGACTGAAATGGCCGCCCAGGCAAAAGATGTGGATCAGGCTTCTGCCGCATTGATCACCGACCTGAAACAAAGGGGCTTATTGGATGAAACCCTGGTCATTTGGGGGGGAGAGTTTGGAAGGACCAATTATTCGCAAGGTAAATTAACGAAGGAAAATTATGGTAGAGACCACCATCCAAGATGTTTCAGTATTTGGATGGCCGGTGGAGGGGTGAAACCGGGTTTTGTGTATGGGGAAACGGATGAATTTGGTTATAATATTACCAAGGATCCGGTTCATGTACATGATTTTCAGGCCACTGTACTTCATCAATTGGGTTTAGACCACGAAAGACTGATTTACAAACATCTGGGAAGGAGATTCCGACTAACAGATGTGGCAGGTAAAGTGGTTAAAGACATTTTGGTATAGCTTGGAATTGGACATGGCTTCTCCATTTTATCTTTGATAAAAATAGTGATATCACATGAAATTATTTAGATTTAAAAATGGGGATAACATGCCTGCCCTGGGATTGGGAACCTGGTTATCCAAACCCAATGAGGTTTACGAGGCAGTTCTCACGGCTATTCAGGCAGGTTACAGGCACATCGATTGCGCACATATTTATAAAAATGAAAAGGAAATCGGTGAGGCCCTTCAAAAGGCATTTGAAGAAGGTTGGGTAAAAAGGGAAGATTTATGGATAACTTCCAAATTATGGAATGATTCCCATTTAAAGAAAGATGTTTTACCAGCCCTGAGGACCACACTGGAAAACCTGCAATTGGATCACCTGGACTTGTATTTGGTACATTGGCCGGTTGCCATAAAGAATGGGGTTGACTTTCCATCTCAGTCCAGTGACTTTTTGACTTATAAAGAGGCACCTTTGCCAACTACCTGGGAAGCCATGGAAACCTTAGTAGACCAGGGATTGACCCGTCATATTGGCCTGTCTAATTTTAACATAGTTAAATTGAAAGAAATAAGGGAAAATGCCCGAATTCACCCTGAGGTCAATCAGGTGGAATTGCATCCCTACCTACCCCAAAATGGACTTAAAGCCTATTGTGAAAACGAGGGAATTCATTTGACCGGATATGGCCCACTTGGGGCGGCTTACCGGGTGGCTAAAGGAGAAGTGGATTTACCCATTTTATTGGAGGATGATGCCCTTGCAGGAATTGCAGCTAAACACAAGGCTACAGCGGCCCAGGTTGTCTTAAGCTGGGCCATGGAACGTGGAACATCTGTGGTCCCCAAATCTGTAAACCCTGCGAGGATAAAAGAAAATTTTTCTTCGGTAAATTTAGATTTGGAGAAAGAAGATATGGGAAAGATCAATCAATTGGAGGGACCCTATCGTTACACTCCCGGGCCTGCCTGGGTTGCTGAAGGAAGTCCCTATCAATTGGCGGATTTATGGGAAGAATTTACATAAACACGGGAATGCATTGACCTTTAAATTAATTCCTAAAACGAAAAATTATACTTTTAACAAATATTTAATCAATGAGATTCATCAAATTTAATAACGGAGATAAAATGCCTATTTTGGGCCTTGGTACTTGGAAATCAGGACCGGGTGAGGTGTACCAAGCCGTCCTCTGGGCTTTGGAGGCTGGTTATCGCCATATTGATTGCGCAGCTGTTTATCAAAATGAAAAGGAAGTCGGAAAGGCCCTGAGTGAAGCTTTTGAAAAAGGCTGGGTTAAAAGAGAAGACGTATTTGTTACCTCCAAACTTTGGAATAATTTTCATGAAGAAAGCCAGGTGGAGAAAGGCTTGTTGCAATCGATGCAAGATCTCCAGCTGGATTATTTGGACCTTTATTTGATCCATTGGCCTGTTGCTGTAAAAAGTCAGGTGTTGTTCCCGAAAAGGGAATCGGATTTTCTAAGTTATCGTGAAGCCCCATTATCCGGAACATGGAAGGGAATGGAAACAGCAAAGGAAAAAGGTTTGGCCAGACATATCGGAGTTTCCAACTTCAATATCTCAAAACTTAAAGAAGTTTTGGAAAATGCAAATGTAAAACCGGAATTAAATCAAATTGAAAGCCATCCCTTTCTTCCACAGGAAAATTTGGTAAGGTTCTGCAAGGATAATGGCATAGCACTCACTGCTTATTCCCCATTGGGATCTACAGATCGGCCAAAAGGAAGAAAAAAGGAGGATGAGCCTTCCTTGATGGGAAATGATATTATCAAGGAAATTGCCCGAAAACATGAGGTGAGCCCAGCTCAGGTTTTGATCGCATGGTCAATGCAGCGTGATATTGCCGTAATACCCAAATCAGCCAATAAAGATCGGATAAAGCAAAATTTTGAAGCCATTTTGGTTCAATTGGATGATACAGATAAGCAGCAAATACAAAATATCGCCCTCCAATACCGGTTTATCGATGGAACTTTTTTCACCGATATTCCCGGTAGTCCTTATCAGCCTTCTGATCTTTGGGAATAAATATTTGGGTTGGTCAAATTCCTCATTCTAAAATTGAATCATTTAAAAATAAATCAAAGGATAGTGGTTTTTTGATTTAGGCACAATAAATCGACTTATTTTAGCTACTTTTCGTGCTGAAAACCGATTAATGCTGAATTGTCGGTTATAGTTAAAGAAGACACTTAATTTACCCATCCATGAAATCGAGCATGACGAGTACGACACCCCAGAGGGATGATTGTCAAAAATGCGAGATTCCATAGCCTGCCCCGACTAATCGGGGTGGCAAATAAAAAACAATTATAAACACATGAAATCAATACATATTCTGTTGGTAGAAGACAATGAAGGAGATATATTTTTAACCACAGAAGCGCTGGAGGAAAGCAATATCATCAACAAAATAAGTGTGGCAAAGGATGGTCAGGAGGCTTTGGATTTTGTTTTCCGGAGAAAGGAGTATGGCAATGTGTCCCGTCCCGACCTCATTTTATTGGATGTCAACTTACCTAAGAAAAGTGGTCATGAAGTATTAAAAGAAATAAAAAATCACCCGGAATTACGAAAAATTCCAGTGATCATGCTCACGACTTCATCCTCCCAGCGGGATATTGAACTCTCCTATAAAAACCATGCAAATTGTTATATCACAAAGCCGGTGGAAGTGTCGGACTTTTTGGATGCCCTGAATTCCATTGAACAATTTTGGTTCAGCATTGTCAGCCTACCAAGTACCTGATCCGACAGGTAATTTTCAAATTGAAATCGTTCTTTAAATTCATTGGTCCTTTTCTAATAGCTAAGGTATTGTATCATTTTTGATCAAATGCTTACCTTTTAAGAAAGCCTTGTAGTTTTCAATATTTACTGTTAATTTTCACCTAATTGGGTGCTTTTACTATTTTAAGGAATTAACATGTGAAAAATTATCCGTTCTCGAAAAAACTCGATAGACCTGTTTTTGCTGCCTTTTAGGCTTAGAAGTCAGATGGGGTGCCATGATTCATTTTTACCAATAAACCAGGCGTTAATCGAAATAAAAAAAGATGGATCATTTTCTGTTTACCTTGTTCAAAGTAGGCCAAAAGTACCCTGTTTGAATACAAAAGTTGAAAGGCAGATACGGACTTGTAAAAAGATAATTAAAATTAGAAGAAAGGCTAAGAGCAGATAGGGGAGACGCCCTCCAGGATAGGTAGGCAATAAAATCAGGCTTCCGGAAAGTATTGAAAAGGAGAAGGAAAAAAGCTTAAATAATAAGTAATTCTTTAAATATGTAAAAAGGGGCATGGGCCTTGCTCGAAAGACATTAAAATAAAGTTTAACATTCAACCTAAAAAACCGAATTCATGGATAAACACCAAGAATATAGTTTATTTGAAGATGTATGCCGGGTAGTAGACAATGCATCAAGCCATATGAATATTCATCCAGGGCTGCTGGAGCAAATCAAACTGTGCAATAGCGTATATAAATTCAATTTTCCCCTAAAAGCCGATGATGGGACTTACCAGGTAATTGAAGGATTCAGGGTGCAACATTCACACCATAAACTTCCGGTAAAAGGAGGGATCAGGTTCAGTAGTTTTGTAAATGAAGAGGAAGTAAAAGGTTTGGCAGCCTTGATGACCTATAAATGTGCCTTGGTAAACATTCCTTATGGAGGGGCCAAAGGCGGTGTCACCATAGATCCCACCAAATACACGGTAGATCAATTGGAGAAAATTACCAGAAGATATACCTCTGATTTGATCAAGAAAAAATTTATTGGACCTGCCATTGACGTCCCAGCTCCGGATTATGGGACCGGAAGTAGGGAGATGGCCTGGATTGTAGATACTTTTGAGGCCTTTAACCCTGAAGTAATCAACGCCAAAGGCTGTGTTACGGGAAAGCCCTTATCCCAGCATGGAATAGATGGTAGAACAGAAGCCACAGGTATGGGTGTCTTTATTGGTATCCGGGAAGCCGTCAGTGTGAAGGAGGATATGGAGGAGTTGGGATTAAAAACCGGTATAAAGGGAAAAAAAATCATCGTACAGGGACTAGGTAATGTGGGGTATTATTCTGCCAAATATCTGGAGGAAGAAGGAGCTAAAATCATTGGAATTGCTGAGTACAATGGAGGCATATGGAATGAAAATGGAATTGATGTCGACAGGATTAAAGATTATCAGTTAAAAAATAAGGGATTTGAAGGTTATGACAGAGGTGAATTTATTCAGAATCCAAATGTTTTATTGACCTATCCCTGTGATATTCTTGTCCCCGCCGCTTTGGAGAACCAGATAACAATTGAAAATGCCGATTTGGTGAAGGCCAAGATCATTGCTGAAGCGGCCAATGGACCAGTGACCCAAGATGCCGAAAAGATATTGTTGGAAAAAAACATCATGATCATTCCCGATATGTACCTGAATGCCGGTGGTGTTACGGTATCTTATTTTGAATGGTTAAAGAATCTTTCCCGGGTTTCATTCGGAAAACTTGAAAAACGATATGACATGAAAAAATTTGATGTATTGTTGGAAAGTATAGAAAAAGCAACGGGGGATACCTTCAGTGAGATTCAAAAAGAGTTGATCGTAAAGGGGGCCAGTGAAAGGGATTTGGTCAATTCAGGCTTGGAAGAAACGATGGTGACTGCCTATCACCATATGAATGGAGTCAGAAAAGAAAAAAACATTAAAAGTTTAAGAACAGCGGGTTTCATTGTGGCATTGGAAAGGATAGCCATTTCTTACACGGACCTTGGTATCTTTCCTTAATTGATGGGCCAAACTGATGAAAAAAAGACAATTTCTAAAAAACGCTTCCCTGCTATTGGGAGGCAATCTAGTGATGCCCCTTGTTTCCTGTGATTCCAATATGAATGATGATGCCCCAAGGTTCAATTGGGCGGGTAACCTGGCTTACAGTACCCAAAATCTGGATGCTCCAATTGATAGGGATAATCTGAGGCAATTGGTCCAAGAACATGATCGGATAAAACCCTTGGGAACTAGACACTCCTTTAACAGGATTGCGGACAGTAAATTCAGGCATTTGTCTTTACATCAGATGAGCGAGGATATTGAGATCGAAAGAGAAAACCTCACCGTCCGATTGGCAGGAGGGGTTCCTTATGGAATATTGGCCCAAAAATTACAGGAAGCAGGGTTTGCTTTGCACAACCTTGCTTCCTTACCTCATATATCAGTAGCAGGTGCTTGTGCCACTGGTACGCATGGTTCAGGAGATCAGAATGGAAATCTTTCTACCGCAGTAAGGGCTATGGATATAGTTACGGCAGATGGTGAACTGGTCCAGCTTTCTGAAGAAGACAGCGATTTTAAGGGCGCTGTGGTAGGTTTGGGGGCTTTGGGGATTGTTACCGGGATCTCCTTAAGTGTTCTACCTACTTATTCAGTGCGGCAGCATGTTTATGAGAACCTCCCGCTCCATCAGTTACAGGAACATTTCGAAGAAATATTTTCCTTTGGATACAGTGTTAGTTTATTCACAGACTGGCAAAAAGAGAGAATCAATCAACTGTGGGTTAAAAAGCGGGATCTGGAAATTGAAGAAAATCAGGAAATTAATGAATCCTTCTTTGGTGCTACATTGGCAAAAAACCACTTACATCCTATCAAGGAGATTTCTCCGGTAAACTGTACGGAACAGATGGGCATTCCGGGTCCCTGGCATGAGCGCCTGCCTCACTTTAAAATGGATTTTACGCCAAGCAGTGGGGAAGAATTGCAATCCGAATATTTCGTACCCAGGGAACATGCCGTAGAAGCCATTACGGCTCTTTATGCTATGGGGGACGAAATATTCCCCCACCTGTTCATTTCAGAGGTCAGATCCATCCAATCCGATGGCCTTTGGTTAAGTCCTGCCTATGGCAGAGACAGCATCGCTTTGCATTTTACCTGGAAACCCGATTGGGAAAATGTAAAAAAGGTGCTTCCCAAAATTGAAAATACATTGAATGTCTTCGGACTTAGGCCCCATTGGGGGAAACTCTTCACATTATCTCATTCCCATTTAAAAAAGCAATATGAAAGAATGGATGATTTCATAGGCCTGATGGATAAGTTTGACCCCAAGGGAAAATTTCATAATGAGTTTTTGAAAAACAATATATTAGGGAAATTGTAATCCGGATTACTCTAAACTAAATTGGTGGAACCTTTATGGGGACGGGTTTTCCGTTTCCTCCTTTAATTGGGTCAATACACTTGCCAATTTCTCCTTATCGTCCTTATAGGGTGAAAGGTCAAATATTTCCACTTTCCGGAAATCAATCGGATGACTTTCACTTTGTAGAGAGATATATCCTTCGGAAATCAATTGACCGTCTATTTTTACATTGGGGTCATGGTTGGAGACATTTCCTCCTCCGATTTGAGGCTGATAATAAGTCAAAACCGTATCTCCTTCTAATATGTGATGAATTACGGAATCCCCTAAAACCAAAAAATCCGCGGTTACCCATTGTTCACCATGGTAGGTTTTTGAAGCCGAATTAAGGCAATGGGAAGTAAATAATTCATTTTCAATAACAACATTGGTACCCGGAGTACAAAGGTTGCTCGTAGTTCTCGGATTTTCCCCATCACCCCCAAGCAACTGGCCTTCAATCGATATGGGAAAATCTTGGTCTTTGGTCATGCTTTGAGGCGATTGCCCATGAAGCATCACACCCGAATTTCTTAAGGCCCAACCTTCTCCCTCTGGTGCCTGATCTCCAACAAATCGGTATTCTACCCGGTAGAGATAATAACTGAATGGTTCATTATAGAATATATGACCGTATTGTCTGTCGAAGGATTCATACCCGTCATATCTGACTTTCATCATCCCATCCTCTACCCGGAAGGTATTGGCAAAATTATCATCCAATTCGTGTTTCGAAATTTTAATATGCCAATCATTGAGGTCCTCGCCGTTGAATAAGGTTCTCCATCCTGCTTGGATATCCACTGTCGAATCATTGTTTTCAGAGGAGGAACAGGAAAATAACAAACCTAAAAAGAGGGATAAATAAATCAAACGATGTAACATTAGTAAATTTTTAAAATCAGAACTTTATTATAAAGATACGAATCTATATCCAATTATGCGGCATTTCAAATTCCCATTGGAGGTAAAGTTTAAATAATAAGGCAAATGTTTTAATTCCAAAGCCATATTTTTTTGATTGCGGGCAATATTGTTTACTTTTCAAGAATTTTTTTAGAAGGTTGATGGGGATGGTACCGGATTAGCAAGGTTCGTTCAAGATGGGTGAATGGTCCCTTTTCCATCAATCAGCGTATTTTATAGTAATAAGTATTAAAATCATAATTAAATAATAAGGGATTGACCATGGATAAAAACCGTAGACATTTTATCAAAAAAAGCACTGCTGCCACATTGGGCTTGGCAGGAATATCTATTTTGCCTTCAAGGGTAATGGGTAAACGATTGGGGCATACGGCACCCAGTGACAAAGTTAATTTGGCCTGTTGCGGTATAGGAAACCGTGGAGGAAGTATTACACAATCTTTGCATGCCACCGGATTGGCAAATATAGTAGCCTTTTGTGATGTGGATATGGGCGCCCCCCATACCCTGGAAGTTTTGAAACAATTTCCCGATGTGCCCCGCTTTCAGGATTTCAGGGAAATGTTTGATAAAATGGGAAATGAAATAGATGCCGTGAGTGTGGGAACACCGGATTTTTCCCATTTCCCCATCACCATGTTGGCCATGTCATTGGGCAAGCATGTTTATGTCGAAAAGCCCATGGCGAGGACTTTTCAGGAAGTGGAATTGATGATGCAGGGTGCCAAAAAATACAAAGTAGCTACTCAAATGGGTAATCAGGGACATTCGGAAGGCAACTATTTCCAATTTAAAGCTTGGAAAGAGGCAGGAATCATTAAAGATGTAACTGAAATTACCGCCCATATGAATGGAAGAAGGCGTTGGCATGATTGGGATACGAATATTTCCAAATTCCCCAAAGGCCAGCCTGTTCCTGAAACTTTGGATTGGGATACCTGGTTATCAGCAGCCGAACACCATGATTACCACCGTGATTTCATCAATGGGCAATGGCGATGTTGGTATGATTTTGGAATGGGGGCTTTAGGTGACTGGGGAGCCCATATAATGGATACCGCTCATGAGTTTTTAGTGTTGGGTTTACCGTATGAGGTAGATCCCATCAAATTGGAAGGACACAATTCCTTTTTCTTTCCGATGTCTTCCACCTTGGCTTTCAAATTTCCCAAAAGGGGCAATATGCCCCCACTTACCATTACCTGGTATGATGGCATGAACAATATTCCTCCGGTACCTGCAGGTTATGGTGTATCCGAACTGGACCCAAATATTCCACCTCCAAGTGATGGCCAATTGCAACCTGCCAAATTAAATCCTGGTAAAATCATTTATGGTAAGGAATTGACTTTTAAAGGAGGTTCTCATGGCAGTACCCTTTCCATAATTCCCGAAGATCGGGCAAAAGACATGGCTTCACAACTGCCCATCGTGGAAGAAAGTACCTCCGATCACTTCAAAAATTTTCTTTTAGCTTGTAAAGGAGAGGAAAAGTGCCGTTCATCTTTTGAAATTGCCGGACCCCTTAGCCAGGTATTTAACCTTGGGGTATTGGCTCAACAACTTAATACCAAATTGGCATTTGATCGAAAAAAGAAACAAATCACGAACAATAAAATTGCCAATAGGCTTTTGGTAGGCACACCACCCCGGAAGGGTTGGGAAGAGTATTATAAAATGGTTTAACACAGCTAAAAGGTTCAGATGGGTTAATTTTATGAATTATAGCGTACCTGAATTTTTCAATCTTTTCCTAGTGTCATGTCAAACGCCAAATGGCATTTGCCCACACGCTCCCCACTGTCCCCTTAAGGGGAAGACAGCCCACGGGACTGACCTTTTAGAAGATCTGGATATGTTGGTTTAGCGTCAAAATTGATGTGACATGACACTAGATAAACAGGCAAAACGCTTGTGGTAATCATTCCGGAGAGCGATTTCATAAAAAAGGGGTGTGGAAACACCCCTTTTTTATTTTATGGTAAAATCTTAAATTGATGCGTTATTAATTTTCCTGAACATCGTCTTTTACTTCATTCATAATTTTCTCAAGATCTTTCAGGGCAAGTTTTTCATCCTTTGCGAAAAAAGAAGTCAGTTTGGCAAATGATCCTCCGAAATATCCTGTCAAAAGGTTTTTTATCGTAAAACTTCTGTAATCGTCTTTCGATACAATAGGGTAGTATTCGTGGGATTTGCCATAGGCTTTATGTTTTACAAAACCTTTTCTTTCCAAAATCCTGATGATTGTGGAAACCGTGTTGTAAGCGGGTTTGGGTGGTTTCATTTTTTCCAGGACATCCTTGACAAATCCTTTCTCGATATCCCACAGAATCTGCATGATCTGCTCTTCGGCTCTTGTTAATTCTCTCATATTTAGTTAAGTAGGTGATTTTGCATGAACTTAACCATTTAGTTTTATTTTTGCAATAAAATTCCAAAAAAATTTGTTTTTATTTGACTAAAAGCATTGAATTGAACCCAATTTTCCCTTGTGCAATTGATTTTAAGCGGCTAAACTAATTATTGGACTTTTAATTTTATGATTCCGGTAGCATGTAATATTTTGACGATCGGATAGGTAGGGTCAAATTCATACCATTTCACTGCAAAATTAGGTCTTTTGGGCAACCGGTGATGATTATTTTGAAAAAGCTCTCCCAGCATGAGAAAATCCAGGAAAAGAGAGTTTTTTGAATGATCATTGTTGTCAAAATTTGCATATCCATATTTATGGCCACTCCAGTTGACGATGGCTCCATGCATCGGCCCCATCATGAAATGAATAGGGAGGAGGAAATACATCCACCAATGGGTCCCTGCCAGGTCGAATACGCTGATGCTCAATACATAAATCAATACATAAATCAATCCCCAACCCAATCTGATGGCCATAGTATCGGCCAAGCGGTCAAATTTATTCCAATCCGGTACATCCTTCGAAAACCTGCCCTCGGGTTTGGTTTTAAAACTGAAATACTCGTTGTATATTTTTTTCGTTTTCCACATCATCGTAAAAAGGTTTTCTGTATGATGAGGACTATGAGGATCTTTTGGGGTATCACTAAAGGCATGATGCATGCGATGTAAAATGGCATATGCCCTAGGTGAAAGGTAAGAACTGCCCTGGCAAATCCAGGTGAATAGATAGAAGAAACGCTCCCAAAACCTACTCATCTCGAACATTTGGTGCGCCGCATACCGATGTAGAAAAAAACTTTGGCAAAACAAAGAAAAATACCAGTGCAAAAGAAATAGAACGATTAGGATCACTTGCTTGTAGTTTTGATAAT
>JBBDSB010000629.1:5198-17070 GCA_040905205.1 Cyclobacteriaceae bacterium | reverse complement strand
GCCCCTTTTTTGGTGGTGAAAATAACCACCCCATTGGTAGCCTGTGAACCGTATACAGCGGCTGCACTGGCATCCTTAAGCACATCCACACTTGCGATGGTGTTCGGATTGATTTCTGCCAGATCCCCCTGGAAAATCACGCCATCCAAAACAATTAAAGGTCGATTAGCAGCCCTTTCTTCTTCCCTATCTCCATCCCCATCCAGGTCGGCTTTCATGGAAGCATCACCCCTAACATTAAATTCCGGTACATTTCGCGCATTGGTGGCATAGCCTACACTCAATCCCGGAACAGTGGACCTCAATATTTCCGAAACACTGGTAGGCTTGTACTTCATGACCTCTTCTGCCTGCACGTTGACTACGGCACCGGTAAGGTCCTTTTTCTTTTGCGTGCCATAACCTACCACCACTACTTCATCCAGGGCCTGGGCACTTTCCACTAGCGTTACGTCTATGGTCGATTGGTTGTTGACTTGAATAGTCTGGCTCTCGAAACCGATAAATGAAAAAACCAGGGAAGCATCATCAGGAATGGTAATGCTATAATTTCCTTCGAAATCGGTAGCGGTACCTATAGAAGTACCTGGAACGGATACGGTTGCCCCGGGGATAGGTTCCCCATTTTGGTCGGTGATGGTCCCGGTAACCGTTACATCAAATGGGTCATTAGACCGGGATAAGTTGAGATTCGTATTGGATGCCAGTACAGGCAGTTCTCCTTCGATGTTCTTGAGCGTTCTGTCCAGTTTGTTTGGCGAAGCCATCAGACCCGTGCCCAACAAAAAGAACAATGTTGCCGCTAATGACGATTTGGACATCACCAGCCGGCAGTTCGGTAATTTTCTTTTCATAATAAATTTGGGTTTAATTAATAGAATATGTAATTATTGAAGTTAATTACAGACTTAACATATTTTACATAGGCTACATGGGATTATTCACAGTAATAATTTTAATAAGGATGATAAATAAGCTTTGAAAAAAGAAAAATTTTAACTATATATTTAGGGTTAAACAATTAATTAGACATTAAAATCTTATTATTGTACCACTTAAATCAAAATTTTTCCTTTATTTATTTTTTTGAACATTTAAGTTTAGAAAAAAATGCCTTTACAAAAAAATATTAGGGTGTATTTTTAACATTAATTCCCATTTTCCAATAAATGAAAATAATACATATTAAGGTGCTTTTTTATTAAAAAAATAAAATAAGTGGGAAATACATGTATTTAAAAGGTTAAGGGGCCACTTTCTTTTTATTTCCGTTAGATTTTCAAAAAAGTAGCTTATAAGATTTTAATGCATCTATAAAAGGGTTTTATCTCCATATTTTTTCCCCATTATTTTTCGGGTTGCGGGGCGGTAACTTTCACTTTTACGCTATCTTCCAATTCTTTGCTGACCACAAAATAAGGGCCGGTAATGACTTCCTGACCCTCTTCCAGGCCCTCTAAAACGTGAATATTTTCAAAATCCGAAATACCGGTCTTCACCTCCACCATTTTGGCGGTGTTACCTTCCTTTAAAAATACCAACTCTTTCATCCTTGAAACGCCACTGCCACTTTCCATGGTTTCAGACCCCCGGGTAGTAACTGCAGCAAGGGGAACGGCCAGTACATTTTCTTTTGTTTCGGTAATTATCTCTACACTTGCCGTCATCCCTGGCCTAAATGGAAATGGATTTTCCGGTGAAATCAAACTTTCATAAGAATCATTAATAATCCGGATTTTCACCTCAAATTCGGTAACCGCATCGGTATTGGCCTTTTCATTGGCTGAATTGGCAATTGAAGTAACCACCCCGGTAAATTGTTTACCGCTGAAAGCATAAGAATCTACATCAATGAGGGTCGTATCATTCAAGCTTATCCGAACGATATCATTTTCATTTACATTCACCCGGACTTCCATATTATTCAGGTCTGCAATCCTCATCATTTCGGTTCCAGCCATTTGGGCGGTCCCTACCACCCTTTCCCCCTGCTCCACCAACAATTTTGAAACAATCCCATCCGAAGGGGAATAAACATTGGTCAACCTTAGATTTTCAGCCGCTTCATCTACGGAGGCCTGTGCACTTTTGACCACAAACTCTGAAGCCAACACGGTCTGTTTGGCGGCTTCCAGGTCATTTTCCGCGGTCAGGAAATCTGCTTTTGCCTGCTCAAAATCGGAATCCGAAATGACTTTGTCTTCATAAAGTTTTTGATTCCTGTTATAAGCCAATTGGGCACGTGTAAATTGGGCTTCCGATCTTTTCAAAGCCGCCCTGGATTGAGCCAGATTGGCCATTTGTTGGTTAAGGTTGGCCTGCGCCCTGTCCAAAGCTGAAATAAAATTATCAGGCCGGATTTTTACCAATAGCTGGTTGACTTTTACCGAATCCCCTTCGATCACATTGAGTTCAATAATTTCCCCTGCCACATCAGGACTTAGGGTGATTTCTGTTTCCGGCTGGACCACTCCTGAGGCACTCACTTTCTCCACAATTTTTTCATAACTTACCTTTCCCGTTTCCACTTCCAGTTCTTTCTCACCAACAACCCAGCCCTGAGACCATCCTATCATCAGCAGGATCACTAAAAACACTACTGCTCCTAACAAGAAATATATCCATTTATTTGATTTCCTTTTTGCCATGCGTATTTAAATATTAAAGAGATAAGGGTTTTCCCAGGTAAAAATCCAGCACTTTTACACTGAACACATATTGGTATTTGGAGGTAACAAGATCGGCTTGGGCATTAAAAAGATTGTTTTGGGCAACCTGAAAATCCACTGCATTGATGGCCCCTACTTCAAACCTTTGTTGGGCCATCCTAAAAGCTTCTTCCAGGGCCGATACCCTCAGCAGGGAACTTCTATAGGATTGTCTTGCAGCATAGGCCGAAGTATAGGCAGATTCAATGTCCTGTCTCAATAAGTTTCTTGTCTCAATTTCCTCCACCACCTGCAGGTTCTTTTGAACCCTGGCCCTTTGCACTTGGGCCGTGTTTTGAAAATTTGAAAAAATGGGAATGTTCAGGCCAATATTTGCTGCCTGGGACAAATTATTTTCAAATTGTCTCAATAAAGGATCTGATGTCGCAAATGCAGTTTGGTCAACATAATTGGAAAAAACATTGGCACTCATGGATAGTCTGGGGGCAAAACCACCCTTGGCGATACGGATGCCATATTCAGCCATTTCCACACCCAATTCAGCCGCCCTGATTTGTGGTTGAAGTGCAGTGGCCACACTATAAATATGCTCCACCCCCCGAATGTCAATTTCCAACCCATCCACTTCTACTTCCGGAATGATGATATCAAATTCATCCGTAAAGGGCAATTGCAGTGCCTGTGAAAGGTTTAACCTTGCTATTCTCAGCTCATTTTCAGCATTGATCACTTCCAGTTCATTCGTGGCGTTTTGGGCTTCCAGGTCCAGTTGGTCGGCTCTGGGCAAGGATCCCGCCAACACTAATTTTCGGGTTCTTTCCAATTGATCCTTACTGGTTGTCAATTGGGAGTTGGCAATATTCAATTGTTCCTTTGAAAAGGCCACATTGATAAATAAATTAATGACATTCAAGGTAATGTCATTCCTGGACGCTTCCACCAGTTTTCGGTTGGCTTCTAGTGATAATTCATTCTGTTTAATACTGTTTCTAACCTGCCCACCGGCATATAGGGGCAAATTGCCACTTGCCTGTACATTTACATTACCAATTCTTCTGGATTCAAATAGATTGGTAACCGGGTTTATGGACCTGCCCCATCGAAAACCAGATGAGATGCCCATGGAAAAGGAGGGCAAACGCTGGCCCCTTACTTCCATCAAATCAGCTTCAGAACTCAATAAGTTCAACTCACTTCTTTTAAGGTTCAGGTTATTTTCCAAGGCAATCTCCACCGTCCTTTCCAAGGTCAACTTAGACCCATCCATGGTCTGTGAAGCAACTTTACCGCTAAATGTTAATGGAATTATAAACAACAAAAAATAAACTTGTTTTATCATAATGCGCTTTCAATCAAAATGATTGTGGGACCGGTAAATTGGCTTTCAGAATATTGGAGCAGAATGGCTTTTCTATTCATTGCCAAATATGATGCTAAAAACCAAATTCATACAATTTTACAACCTTATCCTGATAAAATAAACTTATCGTTACAAATTTAATTAATTTTAACGTTGATCGATCTGAAGATGATTAAAAACAGGTCGATTTCGGACAGTTAAGTGTACGATTATGGAACAATATTTCAGTAAAAAAAGGAATTCCTTTCTACCAATTTCATTCAAAAACGTTAACCGGGCTATTTTGTTCGGGGATGGGGTTTTTGAAACCATGTTGTATGTGAATGGTAGCATCCGCTTTGAAACAGACCATTGGAAAAGGGCTCTTCAGGGATTGAAAACCCTGAAAATAAACCCTGAAAATCTTTCCTCAGCCCTTGAAATTACGACTTGGATAAAGGAAATATCAAAAGACGAAACCCTATTAAGGATACGGTGGAATATCTTTCGGTCCGGACTTGGAAAATATACCCCCCTGGCCAATGGTTGTGAGGAAATATTAATGGTTACCCCATTCCACTTTCCGCCAAAAACCAAAGAAAAGGCCTATGTCAGTTCTTCCATTTCCATCCCAAAATCCCCATGGGCCAACTGTAAAACCCTCAATGGACTACACTATGTAATGGCCAATATTGAACGGGAGGAAAAAGGTATGGATGAGGTGATCCTATTGGATGATGAAGGCTTTATTTCTGAAGCCGGAGCGTCAAATATATATTGGCTCATTGAAGGGGTATATTATACCCCTTCTCTGGAAACCTCCTGTATTGCAGGGGTGTCCCGGCAACAAATACTCCACCATTTTAATGAAAATGAATTGGCTCTTAAGGAAGGGAGATTCCGGCCTGAAATGTTGGAAAAAGCGGAGAAGGTTTTCACCAGTAATATTTCCGGGATCAGTTATATCCAACAAATAGGCAAAACCATCTATGAATATAGTCCCATTGAAGAAATTGAGCAACTATTCGCCATAAACAAATAACCTAAATTAAACGGATACAACCGCTTTGATATGGGGATGGGGATCATAATTTTTTATTTTTAAATCCTCATATTTAAATTCAAAAATATCCTTAATGGCGGGATTGATTTCCAACTGAGGCAGGGGTCTTAATTCCCTTGACAATTGAAGTTTTGCCTGATCCAGGTGGTTATTATAAAGATGGGCATCCCCAAATGTATGAATAAATTCACCGGCCTTTAAGTCACAAACCTGGGCCACCATGGCCAAAAGCAGGGCATAAGAGGCAATGTTAAAAGGTACACCAAGGAATACATCGGCACTTCTCTGATAAAGCTGACAGGATAATTTCCCATCAGCTACATAGAACTGGAATAACAAATGGCAAGGAGGCAATGCCATATCATCCACATTGGCCACATTCCAGGCACTTACAATCAGTCTTCTTGAGTTGGGATTGGTTTTGATTTGATGAATCAGCTGTTTTATCTGGTCAATTTCACCACCTTTTCCGTCCGGCCAATGTCGCCATTGGTAACCATAGACAGGACCCAGGTCTCCCTTTTCATCTGCCCATTCATCCCATATAGACACCTTGTTTTCCTTCAGGTACCGGATATTGGTGTCCCCTTTTAAAAACCAAAGCAGCTCATGGATGATGGACCTGGTATGACATTTTTTCGTGGTGACCAATGGGAACCCCTTCTCCAGGTCAAATCGCATCTGGTACCCAAAAACACTGAGAGTTCCTGTTCCGGTCCTGTCACCCTTTTGAACGCCATGATCCAGAATATGTTGAAGCAATTGATGGTATTGTTGCATGCCTATTATAATTAATCGTAATGTTCCTCGTAATATCTCTGATAATCTCCTGACGTGACCCCGTTCAGCCATTCCTCATTGCTAAGGTACCAGTCCACCGTTTTCTCGATACCTATCTCGAAGGTCAGGCTAGGTTCCCAACCCAATTCATTTTTAATTTTATCTGCATCGATGGCATACCTCAAATCATGTCCGGCCCTGTCTTTAACAAAAGTAATCAGCTTAGCAGATTCTCCTTTTTCCCGCTTAAGTTTAGTGTCCATGATGACACATAAGAGATTTACAATATCAATATTTTTCCATTCATTAAAACCTCCAATGTTGTAGGTTTCCCCAGCCCTACCCTTGTGAAAAACCTCGTCAATCGCCCTGGCATGGTCCTTTACATATAACCAGTCCCTGACATTTTCTCCTTTTCCATACACAGGTAAGGGTTTTCCCTTTTTGATGTTATGGATGCAAAGTGGAATCAGTTTTTCCGGAAATTGATTAGGACCATAGTTATTGGAACAATTTGAGATTACGGTTTTCAATTCATATGTATTGGCATAGGCCCTGACAAAATGATCGGAAGAAGCTTTAGAGGCTGAGTAGGGCGATTGGGGATCATAAGGGTTGTCTTCCGTGAAAAAACCTCCATGGTCCAAAGAGCCAAATACTTCATCCGTAGATATATGATAAAACAAATGATTTTCCTTGTCCTTCCAATGGTATTTGGCAGCATTTAATAAATTTACGGTACCCATCACATTGGTCTTTACAAAAGCCATTGGGTCGGATATGGACCTGTCCACATGTGATTCTGCCGCCAAATGGATGACATCTGTTATTTGGTAATCATTAAATACATTTACCACACGCTGCTCATCATTGAGGTTTACCTTGGTAAACTGATAGTTGGGTGCTTTTTCAATGTCGGTCAAATTTTCAAGATTTCCAGCATAGGTTAAAAAATCCAGGTTTACAATTCTGTAATCCGGGTATTTTTTTACAAAAAGTCTTACCACATGGGAGCCAATAAATCCTGCTCCCCCTGTTATTAAAATCGATTTCTTCATTTCGAATCCCTTTTTTTAGGCTTTTAGTTTCTTATCAGAATCAGGCCGATTCTAGGCCCTGAATTTGGAGAGGATTTTCTTCAACCAGTTGGTCTTGTATGGGGTATCCTCTTCATAATAACCCCCACTGTACCTGTCTTTTTTCATATATGAATAACTGTACCCATAACCGTAATTGTATCCCCCAAAATCGTAAGTATCCCCACCGCTCTTCAGGCCATTAAAAATAGCATAAAAATTTTTTATTTGATCACTGGCATACAGGTCATTGATCATCAAAAGGTGGTTTTTATGGGTGAAATCATGCCTTACAATGTAGAGGTTCACATCAGAAAACCTCAAAAGGTCCATGGTTTCTGATACAAGGCCTACAGGAGGACAATCCATCACAATGATATCAAACTGCTTTTCAAGCTGTTCCATGAAAGTCTTCATCTTTTCTTTGAGCAAAAGCTCAGAAGGATTTGGGGGTAAAGGACCTGAAGGCACCACATACAAATTGTCATACTTGGTTGGCACGATGATTTCATCTCCACCATGTTTATCTATTAAAAAGGTAGACAATCCGCGCTTGTTGGATACATCCAGGTATTTGGACAATTTTGGCTTTCTAAGGTCCAGTCCAATAATACAGGTTCGCTTACCACTCAAAGACATGGCAGAAGCCAGGTTAATGCTGATAAATGTTTTCCCTTCTCCTGATATGCTGGAAGTTACCAATATTTTTTTACATTTCTTTTCGCTGGCAACATAAAACAGTGCAGACCTTAATGAACGGAAGGATTCTGAAGACCGGGCCCTGGGGTGTTCTGCTACCAAAAGATTGGTTTCTTTTTCACTGTATCCAATGGTGCCCAATAAGGGGATTTTCAAAATGTTTTTCAATTGGATCTGGTCCATGATCCGGTTATTGAGGTAATGGAAAGCCAATAAAAAACCAAAAGGAATAAAAAAACCAAGCCCAATGGCGTAGGAATAATTTTGGGTTTTCTTTGGGAAAATGAGCATTCCCTTTTTGGCATAATCCACAATGCTGTTATCAGATACGTTGGATGCTTTGGCAATTCCTGCCTCCGCCCTTTTTTCCAAAAGGTAGGTGTACAGGTTCTCCCTGAGTTTGAATTCCCTGAAAATATTGGAATAACTGGATTCTGCCTCGGGCAAATTGGAAAATTTTCTGTCAAAGGAGCGCAGTTTTTCTTGGGTTTCTTTTCTTTTTACCTCTGTATTTCTAATCAGATTTTGAATATTCTCAAAAATATTTTCCCTAAACCTTTCTATCTGTTGGTCCAATACCGATACATCAGGATGGGTTGGTTCTACCACTGAAAGTAATTTTCTTCTCTCCAATGATATTTCCGTTAAACCTTGAATCAATTGGTTTAAAAGTCCATCTGAAATTCCTATGACAGATGGGGCAATGATATCCTCAAAGGAGTTGGATTTTTCTAAAAGATAATTTCTTAATGAATTATAATAGGAAAGTTCGAAATCAATCGCCTGAATATTTTCTTCCAGGTTCTGAATGCTTGTCAATACACCCCCAAATTCTGCATTTACATCCAACATTTTATTGTCAACTTTAAAACGCTGCATTCTCCTTTCCACCGAATTCAAAGAATCTTCTACGATAAATAACTGTTCGTCAATAAATTTCAATGCATTTTCTGAAATCCTGTTTTTTTCTTTGAGGTCATATTCCAAAAATGAATCCATGAGGGCATTTACATAATCGCTGCCTTTTTCTTCGATTTTAGTGACCATGCTCACTTCCAAGACCGATCCATAATTGATCAGTGGTCTCACCTGGACTGATTTAGAATACCTGTCTATCAGGGATATTGGGGGATTGAACATAAATTCGAAATCTTTTGTCAACCTAGGATAGTGAACCAAATGAACGGTGAATTTTGCGCCATGCCCCTTTATTTCCTCGCCAAACTGAAATACCTTTCCAAAAATATCCAGGTTTTCTTCCACATATTGATTACTCATAAAAAGCGGGTCCCAAAAATTGTTTTCCCCACCGAACAATTCGAATGTGGAATCGGACAGAATTTTAATTCGGATTTTTTTATATTCAATCTGAGGGAAATCCCAGTCCACATTGATTAATATGGGGCTGTTTTTGTATAGTTCAATTTCCTTAATATTAGTTGAAGCAAAATAACTTACATCAAAATGCAGTTTTTTAAGGGCCTCTTCGGCTAAATTTTTTGAGGTGAAAAGAAGGATGTCATTGGTAAGATTTTCACTCCCTGAAAAAATATTGGACCGGTCCAAAATCCTCACTTCTGGGGAGGCATTCCTTTTGACCATTACACTCCCTTTTACCTCAAAGCGCTCTACCGAATAACGGTGAAACAGAAACATTCCAATTAATCCAATTGCAATGCAAAAGGCATACAAAGGCCAATACCTGGAGTACTTGATGATGTAGTACTTGATGTCGATTGGTTTTTCCTGTTCCTCGAATTTTGAAAGATCTAAATTGTCCATAGCTAAAAACTACCTGAAGTTAGGCCATATATAAATAAAAGTGCTGTGATGATGGAAACACCCAATTGGAGGGAGGCAGATAAGTTTTCTCCGGATCCTATCTGTCTTATTTGCATGGGCTGTAAATAAAGAATGTCATTGGGTTGGATAAAATAAAACGGAGAGGCCAAAAGCTGCCGGTCATTTAAATTGATCTGGTGGATTTTAATACCTTTATCATATTGTCTGATTAAAAGCAATTCATTTTTTTTGGCGAGGATGTTCGATTCCCCTGAGAGAGCAAGTGCATCAAAAATGGTAGCCCGGTTTTTTAATATGGTTTTAGGACCGACATTTTGAAATTCTCCCAAGGTGGTAAACCGGATGCCGCCGATTTTTAACCTGACATCCACCTCCTCCTTGAAATACTTGCTGATACGCTCCTGAACTTTGACCCGGGCAACTTCTTCAGTCAAACCGGCCAATTTGATTTTACCCAAAACGGGCATTCTTACAAATCCGTCTTTGTCTATGCTGTATCCGGAAAAATAAAAGATATCCGTAGCACCTCCAGTGCCTCCCCCACCGGAACGTATACTGTTGGCACCCTGGTACACAAATGCCGCTAACAAATCTTGATTGGAAGAGGCATAATCAATATCAATGATATCATAAGGCTGTAAAATGTATTCATAATCCACCTCCGCATAAGGTATGAATTCATCCAGGGCAATGGGATCATTGCCCTCCAAATTCTGAAGGTAATTGATCCTTTTATTGCTGATACAGGAAGTTGCTGCCATTAACATAAACAACACCGCAATGCATTTCTCCATCTTAAAAAAAACTATTGATTTGCATCAAAATTAACCAAATATGGCCGCATAGGAAATTATTGGCGATTATATATTTATTATACATTATTCCTTATCCAACAGACGATAATATTCATTCAAAATAACCTGATGATGAGCTTTTCTATCGAATTGCTGTGAAACCACCTGATAAAGATTTTCCGCATATGCCTGCATGGCATCTCTTTTAACATACGCAAATTCCATGGCTTCTTTCATGGCAGCCACCTGCCCCACTGGATATACAAGAGCGGTCTTTTTCAATTGCGCCAATTCCCTGTTTCCCGGGATATCCGAACAGATTACCGGACAACACATGGCTCCTGCTTCCAATATTACATTGGGGAAACCCTCCCTGTAAGAGGGATGAATCAATACATCGGCCAAAGCGAGATAATGTGCCACATGATCTGTCCATGGTACATGGATGATCCGCGGATGATCCTTGATTTTATTTATGGTTTTTCTATCCAAAGGATTGAGTTCCTGTTCAAAATCCCCCAACAATACCAATTTGGATTTATTGACAATTTTGGATTCCAAATAGGCGTTCACCAAGTCTTCTATTCCTTTATCTTTTACCAGACGACCGATGGCCAACATGATGAATTCTTCCTCACCAGGGGAAATCCTCATCGCAGCTGCGACCAGGTGATTTTCCTGCAGGTTATTTCGATTAAAGACATTTAAATCCACACCATTGGAAGACCCGGCTCCTAAAACTTTTATTTTTTCCGCAGAGATCAGCTTCTCCGAAGTGATAAAATCCCTTAATGAGTTGGCATTCGGCCAAACCTCATGGGCCAATCGGTACGTCAACTTTTCAAAAAATACCAATACCTTTTTTTTATTTCTGGAGGAAAGGGTATATGGTAGTCCGGCAATGGTGTGGACCCTAACTTTTACGCTGCAAATCCTCGCTGCGATCATGCCTAAAAGTCCTGCCTTTGGCGTATGGGTATGAACCACATCCGGTCTTTCCCTTTTAAATAGCTGTACCAGCTTCCAAATACAATAAATATCATGAATGGGTGTGATTTTCCTGGTAAATGGAATGATTTCATGACGACATTTCTCATTTTTTAAAACATCGTACCATTCTTTTCCTTCAGCACTGACCATCACCACATCAAATCCGGCATTGGCCATAAACTTCATCTGATCCTTCAGCAAAAGCTTTAAAGATAAGGGAACGGTAGTGATCCTGATTAATTTTGGCATTAAAACTTATTTCTTAAATAAAAATGCAAATATATAGGTATTCATCAATATAAATGACATTGTTGAGGATTTGAATTAAAAAACTCAAGGAATAAGTACAAAGAAGCTTACAGGCAAAAACCTGACCGGAATTGATGTTTAACTATTGACAACCCTGACGATTTTTCAAAAATCCATCATCCTTCCATAGGAAGGTGAATAATTTTTTCTGATTTGAGTGAAAACCAGAAAATAACTGATTAATTATCAATATTAAAATAACCTGGAGTCCGTGTAAGATCGTCTTAAAAAACCAGCTAAATTCTCACTGAGAGAATATCCTGGGTGGAGTGTATCCTGGGTGGAGTGTATGCTGGGTGGAGTGTATGCTGGGTGAAATTTGTAATTTCACCCTTATATTTTCGGTGCTT
>JBBDSB010000629.1:0-5098 GCA_040905205.1 Cyclobacteriaceae bacterium | reverse complement strand
GGTGGAGTGTATGCTGGGTGAAATTTGTAATTTCACCCTTATATTTTCGGTGCTTTGAACAGTTAAAGCTTACCAAAAAGCCATTTGCAATGGCCGGACGTTTCCGTATCTAGAAACGTTTTTTACGTCCCTTCAAACGGGGCCGGCATTGCAAATGCCTGGAAATAGGAAACGAATGGATAGCAGGGATGAGGGTGCACCTATACCCGTAATCAAAAAAACAGCCCATTAAATAGGATGTTTTTTTGAATGGAATTAATTTTCTTTATTTTAAAGTATTGATCCACTGGGCAATTTTAAGGGCATCCTCTTTGGGTACATGAGGCATTGGAGGCATAGGAGTAGCGTATTCCGGCCAGTTCTCAGGCTTTGGCGTGTGTATAAGGGCTACAATTTCCTCTGCGGAGTATTTTCTTTTCGCTACCTCTGCGTATGCCGGCCCCACCTGTTTGGTATCTTTGTTATGGCAGGCGATGCAAGTATGTTTGGAAAGCAGGGGCTTGATCACCTCTTCACTGATTGGCTCCTGATCTGAAACACCGGCTGCTGCATGGCTATCTGAAGTACTTTGGGCTTGGGCCAGTGCTTTAGGGCTGACATTTTCCGGACTGTTTTTCTCCTCCTGTTCACCTGAATTAAAAGTGCTTAATTCATCCAAAGCCAATTTAGGTCCTGAAGGGATATTATTTAAAGTATAATAAGCGGAAGGATGTACCAGTGAATAAAAGGTATCCCTCTCCCTCACACCCTGAAGGTTAATATGGTGAATATAATACTGTTTCAAACCATCCACCTTAATCCTGGCCTTCATGCCATCGTCTGAAACCTGCACCCCTTTGATCGTGGCCAGTTCGTTATCCACCGGTGGGCTGCCATAAACCGGGTGGTATTTATAAATAAAAGTCTGGACGGAATAAGATGCAATGTCCTTCGCTGACTTCCGGTCTACAGGTTTGGTAAAAGTAATCTCAAAACCGTCAGGCATGGCTTTCACATTTCTCATTTCAAATGGGGCTTCACCATTCCACACAAGGCGTTCCAATCCTTCATTGGCCTCGCCGGCGGATCCCCAACCCCTGTTCGTCTCCCCAACAAATAGAGAGCCGTCGCTCCCCCAGGCCATCCTTAAGACACCGGACCGGAAATTACTCCTGAAATCAATGGCGGCACCTTGAAGTTCACCATTTACTTCTTCCAACATGACACGCATTATTTTACTTTGGCCTTGATCTCCTACCAGCAACTGGCCAGCAAAAGGACCAAAATGGCCTTCAGGGATCTTGATGGGTTCAGAGGTGGAAATCCCATGAATGCCATAGGGAAACCAAACTGCCGGTAAGGTAAGGGCAGGAATTTTTTCCTTGGCTTCATACATGGTAATGTAATCCTCCTCCTCCACATTCTCCGGTTTGATGTACCTTCCCTGATCATTTTTGACTTTTCTGGGATCAATAACCGCATTAAACGCTTCCGTACTGAGATTTAATGGGGAGCCTTCCAGGCCTGTCCAGGTCAACCCTGCCGGATGCCCTGCGAAGGTTCCTTTCTTAATGTGCCACAATCCGCCGGTGGCCATATAATCCCCTTGATTTTCAGCATAAAATAATTTGCCATCAATAAAAGCCAACCCGGCAGGCGACCGCATGCCGGTGGCCCAAGGCTCCATTTTTCCATCGGGACTTATTTTCATGATCCAACCTCTGTAAGGTACCCGGCTTTCTCCCCGCCACCATTCTTCATTTCCGAATGCGACGTTACCAGAAACAAAAAAGTTTCCTTCCTCGTCAATGACAGGTCCATAACTGTATTCATGATAATGGCCAGAAACCGGCCAGTTATAAACGGTTTCGTACCAATCTGCTTTTCCATCCAAGTTGGTATCTTCCAATCGGGTGAGTTCCCCTCTTTGCGCACAATAAAAAGCACCATTATGGTAGTTAAGACCTAATATTTCATGCAGTCCTGAAGCAAATTTTCGAAAATAAGGTCTTTGACCGGTAGGGTTTTCAACGATATATATTTCCCCCCGTCTGGTAGCTACGCCTAAATTCCCATTGGGCATGACGGTCAATCCGCCCACTTCCAACAAAATTCCTTCAGGGGTACTGACCTTCATTATCTTAAAATAATCTTCCTCCATGGGGGATTCCTGCGATTTTGCCTGGAAAATCAAAGAATTAACCAACACCAATCCAAATATTAACCGTGATATGTAGTTTGCTTTATTCATTATTTCTGCGTTTCTCATGGGTTAAAACAAAAGGGAATAAACAATTTTTCCTGCTACAGGTACCAATAATTCCCTTTCACCCATGCTATTTCTCAGCATCGGTTCGGCACTTCCACTGCTATCTATTTTTACATAGTAGTCTTTATCTCCAATCAGGTAAAGTCCTTCCCCCAAATCCTCAATCATGCCATCCACTGCCAACCTTAAATACAAACCTTCCTGATCGTCTATTATTCCTATGGTCCTTTTTATTCCCTGACCGTTATCAAGGATCTCCAAATCATCTTCAACGGTTGCTCCAAATGCCTTATAAATAAAGGCCAAATGATGATCTTCGGATTTAATCTTATAGCCTTTTGGGTTAAAATGAGTACCTGTGCTATCCGCTATCCAGGGAGCATTCGGGCCAGATAGTTGGGCGATGCTGAAGGAGGGCTTGCCAAACCGGGTTACAGCTCCCAGTGGTCTGGATGAACCATCCCCCCGGCTGTTCCACATCGGGGTGGCATTCAAAAATTCCCCTCTCCATACCTGGATCAAATTTCCGTTATCCATATCGTAAGTATAATGCACATTGTCTTCAGATCCTACGGATACCGCATGGGTAATCCTGGGCTGCTCCGGTAAATCCATAAAACTTCTCAATACCGGTCTTTCCCTGGGATCTACCAAAATAGGATCTGTAGGTCCGTTGAAGGTTGTGTTGATATTGGTTAACTCGGTTTCCCTTAACCCCGGTCCTGCTATGGTTAAAGAAAGACCCGGAGCTGCCCAATCTTGTATCTTTGCATATACTATTTCGAATTCATGGTTTCCTTGGGTTAGATGGACATTTCCGCTTTTTCTACCCGGTTCCATGGGAAGTACATCTTTCCCATCCATCCTCAATAGACCTGACCCACCTGAAGTCAACATTCCCAGATCATAATCTCCCTCCTTAAAGGTTTCCAATATTCCCTTATAATGAATCAAAAACTGTCCGCTTCCAGTTCTGATATTGGATGAAAGAACTTCCTGTTTTCCGCTTTGATAAGGTTCCAATTGTGTAAAATCCGGCTCATTTTCAAACCTTCCCTGATAAACCTCATACCCTATATCTTTTAATTGAGGGGTTTGGCTATCAAAGGGAGTAATGACAAGATTTCTAAATGCCACCGCCCCATGATCACCCTGAATCCTTAAAGGCCCAACGGCCATTTCTTGATCCTCCATGGCCCCTCTCGTTGGACCAAAAAGTTCGACATCCTCGTGGATGGTTACCCCATTCAAACTTACGGAGATCATTCTGGCATTTTGTGTTTTATTTCCCTGTTCATCAAACTGGGGTGCCTGAAAAGAAACCTCCAATTTTTGCCATAAACCAGGTGCTTTGCTTGGATTTTGTCTGGGGGCATAACCTTGATATCCTTTTTCTCCATCCGGCTTGGATTCGTCCCATCGCTCATATATGCCCCCATTGTCTCCTGCCCGGGGAATGGCCACCCCCCAGCTGTCCAGAATTTGAATTTCATACATCCCCTGTAAATAAATCCCGGAATTGGATCCCTTTGCCACAAGGTACTCTACTTCAAGATCCATATCGCCAAAAGATTCCCTGGTGTAGAGGTCCTTTCCTTTGTTTTTCTTGGTAGGGATATTCACCAGGATTCCGGTACCTTTGGTGCTGGTCATAAGACCTGCCTCATTGAGGTCTGCCTGTACATTCCCGGCAACGGCCCAGGTTTCACCGGGATTTTCAAAATCATCCAGATTTTGAAACATAAATGAGGTTTGCCCAAAACTGCTCGTCGCTATCAGAACAGAAAAAATACCGGTCAACCATTGTATTGCTTTTAATTTAAAGCATGTTTTTAGCATGTAGTGTATTGGTTATTGTTTTCGTTAATTTTATGCCTGCAAAAATAGTGGTATTTTTTTAAATAGCCCTATCCGATACCACTTTACAGGTGCCTTGACAAATTGCTGATGCTTAAATAGGCACTTTTCACCTCTTCCAAGCTGTCAAGCGAAGGGATGAAAAACAATTAAGCCTACAACCAAAGCAGTAGGCAATTGATCTAAAGGAATCCTATTTCCAAATTATGGCCGATAAATCAATGGCCGAACCTCCCTCAATAGGAATGCGGCTTAGCCCATTCCTGTGCAATTTGGACTTGAGAGGTTTATGGGTAAATGTTTTGGCTAAAGCCAATGATGCTGACAAACCCCATAATGCCTACAGCTAAAGCAGTAGGCATTTCATCAAAAAAAATCCTATTTCCAAATTATGGTCGATAAATCAATAGCAACTGAATTGGGGATAAGATCGTCTTAAAAAAACCGACTAAATCGTCACTGCGAACCCTTTTTGGTGGGTTTAGGAGTTGGGAAAGGGTGTGGCAGTCCCGCCTGGCTACCGATGACGTTTTTTTTAAATAATTGGAATTCAATGAGTTGTAAAATAACATCGTCATCACGATTTCTGCGTTTTAAAAAATGTTAATTCTACCGATGACGTATTTATATAAATGAATGTGATTTAATGCGTTGATATCCCAGTTTTTTTGGGGTTTTGGTCAACCATTTTGCAAAGGATGCTACAAAAACCCATCGTCATTTCGATTTCTGAATTTCAAAAATGTTAGGTCTCGCAGTGAGGACCTATCGACCTTTCGAACTATCCACCCATAAATCCATCATTTCCATTTTTTATTAAAAATCGGGTTCACGGAACCAGGATTGCAAATCCTGATTATCTGGGTTCGGAATTGCAAATTCCAAACAGCACGCTCCGCGGAATTTGTAATTCCGTGGACCTAATGAAGGGGATTTGAAATCCCCAGGTCGGAGACGTAAGCAGGATTGCAAATCCTGATTATCTGGGTTCGG
>JBBDSB010000628.1:0-17091 GCA_040905205.1 Cyclobacteriaceae bacterium | reverse complement strand
ACGTGGTTATTATTTATGCAGATGACATGGGCTATGGAGATCTCAATATCCAAAATCCGGATTCTAAAATACCTACCTCTCACCTTGACAAGCTGGCATCAGAAGGGATGCGATTTACCGATGCACACAGCTCCTCCGGGATTTGCTCACCAAGCCGTTATGCCTTATTGACGGGCACCTATCATTGGAGAAGACAGCATGGCATCGTAGGAGCATTTGGGAAGCCATTTTTCGACGAGTCAGATATAGCCCTTCCTCAGGTGTTGCAGGAAAATGGGTATGCCACAGCCTGTATTGGTAAATGGCACTTAGGGTGGAATTGGGAATTTAAAAACCCACCTTCCGGTGAAGTCATGCAATGGGGCAAGAAAACCAATTTTTATTTACCCAACGAAATCGAATGGACCAAACCTGTTTCAGGAGGACCTGTTGACCGTGGATTTGATTATTACTTCGGTGATGGGACTATCAATTTTCCGCCTTATGCCTGGATGGAGAATGATCGATTGATTGAAGCACCAACAGAGATCATGGATATCAATGATATTGGATATGAGGTAAAAGAGGGAAATTGGGAGTTTCGACCCGGACCGAAGGTGAAAGGATGGAACCCCTACAACGTATTGCCTACGATTACTGAAAAAGCAAAAGAATGGATAGGTCAAAGGACAAATGAGCAACCATTTTTTTTATATTTTTCCTTGCCTTCTCCCCATGCACCCATTATTCCAAATGACGAATTTGACGGAAAATCAACTGCAGGGGCATATGGAGATTTTATTTACCAATCGGATAGGGAAATAGGTCAGATCCTAAAGGCGATACAGGAGAATGGTTTTGAGGAGAATACAATTGTAATCTTTACTTCCGACAATGGTCCGGAGCATTATGCCTTTGAAAGAGGAGAAAAATATGGTCATTTCAGTATGGGACACCTTAGGGGCTTGAAAAGAGATGTTTGGGAAGGAGGACACCGGGTTCCTTTTATCATCAAATGGCCAGGGCATGTACCACCTGGAACTGTTTCTGAAAAGCTGATTTCACAGGTTGACATCATGGCTACATTGGGAGAATTATTGGGAATTGACCTTCCAGAGGGTGCAGCCCCGGACAGTCTTCCCCAGAGAGCGTTTTTGATACACAATACCATGGCAAACAGGTGGGGGGTACGAAAAGGTGATTGGTTATATATCAATGACAGTACTGGCCAACATACAAACATGCCCGATTCGTTTTTCCAACTTAAGGGGTATCATGATTTTGATTCGCCCGGATTGCTATTTAATATGAAAGAAGACCCCGGGCAACAAAATAACCATTACGGATCATATCCTGAACAGGTTGAAAATATGGAAAGATTGATTTCCGAGAGTAAGGCAAAGGGATATTTAACCAATAGGGACTGAATTAGATCGAATCAAAATATAAAATACTTGGCCTATAAGATATGGAAATAAAACAATTATATATACCTGCAGTAGCTATCCTGCTCGTAGCTTTATTCTCTAATACACCCAAAAATAATGTCGTTTCCGCGAATCAGCCAAATGTAATCTTGATAATGTTGGATGATGTGGGCTATGGTGACATACAAGCACATGGCAACCCCTATCTGAAGACGCCTCACCTGGATCGGCTGCATGAAGAAAGTGTCCGGTTTACAAACTTCCATGTAGACCCCAGCTGTTCACCCAGTCGTGCCGCGATCCTTACAGGGCAATATTCATCACGATCGGGAGTCTGGCATACCATAGGTGGAAGATCCCTTTTGCAAAAAGATAAACTTGCTGCGCACTTTGATATATTGCCAACCTTAGTGGATCTCGCTGGTCTTGAAGTGCCTGAAAACGTTAAATTTGATGGACTGAGCCTGCGCTCGTTAATCCATAACCCCCGTGTTGACTGGGCTGATCGAACGCTCTTTATCCATAATCAGCGCTTGCAATACCCTGAAAAATACAAGGATTTTCAGGTATTGACCGAAAAATGGAGATTAGAAGGACGTGAAAAAAAGGAACTCTATGATATAAAGAAGGACCCGGGTCAAAAATTTGATATTGCCAATAAACACAAGGATGTTGTTGATTCGCTGACCAAAAAATATGAGTATTGGTGGCAGGATATTTCTGTTGATTTTGAACTTTACAACAACATTATCATAGGAAATGAAAAGGAAAACCCTTCCCTCATTTATGCCCATGATGCATTGAGGAGTGAGGAAGGATTGGTCTGGGCAATAGATGTGGAGAAAGAAGGCATGTATGAATTCACCATTTATCGATGGCCTTTAGAATCAGGAAGAAGGATTGTGGAAAATGAAGGAGCTACTTTTCGCCACAATATGCCCCCAACTTCAAACATTGAAACCAACAGGTTTCGCATAGAAAACGGCGATACTGAGGAAGAGGCGCAGATAAATAAAGCGCGCCTTGCAATAGGAAATTTAGAAAAGGAGGTAGCAGTAACCAATGCCATGACTTCTTCCACATTTACCGTTCAATTGAAGGCTGGAGAAACAGCCTTAAAAGCGTGGTTTAGTGGTGATAAAAAATATGGTGCAAACTATTTAAAAATCCATTATATTGGACCTGCAGTTTTTAATAATCGCACTGCTTATGAAGCAGTACATCCCTACAAATGGTTAAGAAACAAATGATCCGCGCTTTTGACTACCTTCTTTACAGGGTTTTGGATCTATTACAAACCAGTATTAAAATAGAAAAACATACGATCGATGATCAATAGAAAAAATGCTTTCCTCGTATTACTTGTCAGCTGGATTTTTACGCACGCGCTTAGCGCTCAGGAAGTCAGCCAATTTGAGGACCTAAAAAAGTTTGGTAAACTTCCGAAAAACTGGAAGCTTGTCGGAGGTGTTGGAGCCGACTGGAAGCACGACACCTTTCTTTCCACCTCAGAGGGAACCGGAACCCTGGTAAATGAGCCCACAGCCAAAAACAGGGAACATCTGGTTTCCGGTTTTGACCATGGAGATATGGAATTGGAATTGGAGTTTATGGTTCCCAAAGGTTCCAATTCCGGAATTTATCTTCAGGGACGGTATGAGATCCAGATTCTGGATAGTTGGGGTAAAAACCATCCCGGCTCTGGAGATGCAGGAGGGATTTACCAACGCTATGACGAAGAAAATCAAAAGGGATTTGAAGGCAAGGCTCCCCGCACCAATGCCAGTAAGGCTCCTGGTTTGTGGCAACAGTTAAAAATTAATTTTGAGGCTCCCAGGTTTGATGCTACAGGCCAAAAAGTAAAGAACGCAAAATTCAATCAGGTGTATTTGAACGGGGTATTGGTCCACGAAAATGTGGAGGTAACAGGACCTACCCGATCTGCCCTATTTGAAGATGAGATGCCCAGGGGGCCCATTATGATTCAGGGAGACCACGGTCCTGTGGCGATCAGAAATATCACTTATAAGCTATTTGATAACCCCGTACCTCAAATTAGCGGTCTCGAATTTGCCTACTACAAGGGGAAGTTCCAATCCCCTGATGAATTTCAGGATAGTACCCCGGATCAGCAAGGCACCTTGGATCAAATCACCTGGGTCCTGGGCCATGGAATCCTGGATTTTGCGTATGTATATTCGGGGAATCTGGAAATTCCCGAATCCGGGGAGTATACTTTTTCACTGAATGCCTTTGGCAAAACCAGCCTTTATGTCAATGGAGAAAATATCCTGAGTGATGAGGTGCAATTTCCCGGAAATGCTCCCAGAAGCAAGTCGGCAGCTCTAAAACAGGGACCTGTTCCATTCCAATTAATCTTTTATAAAAACAATTACCCTGGTAGAAGTCCACAACTCGGTTTTTATATTGCAGGCCCGGGAATCCAACAAAGTCCCTTGCACGACCCGAACTCCTTCATGGAACAGGGGGTACAAAAACCTTTCTATTTAGTGCCTTCGAATGAACCCATGGTATTCAGAGGGTTTTTTGAGCATGGGGAGGATGTCAAAACACACACAGTAAGTGTAGGAGAGCCGGAGGGTCCAAATTTTGCCTACGATTTGCAGCAAGGGGCACTGTTGAGTATTTGGAAGGGGGGGTTTTTGAATACCTCACCCATGTGGCGGCAAAGGGGGCAATCGCAATTGATGGTCCCCAATGGAGCACTGATCGAACTTCCGGGAGGGCCTGCCATTGCCAGGCTGGACCAAAATAGCAGTCCTTGGCCGGACTCCCTCAGCAGTGATTTGTTCCGGATACAGGGCTATGCGTTGAATCGGGACAGACGCCCCACTTTCAGCTATGCGTTTGATCAAATTGCGGTAGAGGATTTCTTTGAACCTGAGATGGATGGCAAAGCATTGACCCGTACCATCAGCTATAGGAATCCTCAAAAAACACCTGATTTATGGGCCAGAATGCTTGCTGCCGAAAAAATTGAGCCATCTGGTGAAGGTGTTTACCGGATCAATCAGGGGCAATTTTATATAAAACTACCTGAACCCATTCTTTCAAACACGGTGTTAAGGGATACTCCTTCAGGGCAGGAACTTTTAGTCCCCTTATCGAAAATGGGAGAGCAAGGTGAAATCAAATACAGCCTTATCTGGTGAATGGTAATAAAAGAATGATTGATATAAATGACCAATATTATTGGAAGATTAGCATATGAAAATAGATAATAATAGCAAATTGATCCGGAACTGTACCTCGTTTTTTAAGCTAAAAAAGTTGGAAACGGCTAATTTTTTGAGGCTAACAATGCTTGCCATTTTATTGCAGCTTTCAGTTGCCGTACAAGCTCAGCAGGCTACCGAAGTGGATGCTGCTGCACCAAAGGAGCAGGATTATTATACCATTGTAACTATTCCCATTCCTGATGAAATAGAACTGGAAGTGGGTGGTTTGGCGGTAATTCCTGACGGGAGATTGGGCGTGGCCACCCGAAGAGGAGAGGTCTGGCTGGTAGAGAACCCGTATATGACAGGCACACGTATTCCCCATTTCAACCGATTTGCCGAGGGATTGCATGAACCTCTGGGGCTTGCCTACCATCAGGGAAGTTTATATGCCAGCCAACGGTCCGAGCTTACCAAATTAACGGATAAAAATGGAGACGGCCGTGCGGATGCCTATGAGACCATAGTTTCCTGGCCGCTCTCCGGGAATTACCACGAATATTCCTATGGTCCCTTGTTCACTCCAGAGGGTGAAATGCTCATTACCCTGAATTTGGGCTGGATAGGACATGGTGCCAGTATGGCCAAATGGCGTGGCTGGATGATGAAGGTTTCTTCTGATGGTAAAATGATTCCCATAGCATCGGGCATGAGATCCCCTGCAGGCTTTGGATATAATGCAGAAGGAGATGTTTTTTATACTGAAAATCAAGGGGATTGGGTGGGTTCTGGGCGCATTACCCATGTAGAGACAGGCGATTTTGTGGGAAATCCCGAAGGCCTGGTCTGGAGTCATCTGGAAGGGTCACCTGTCAAATTGAAACCCGAAGACATACCGGATACCGGGGAACCCATGTCAAAGGTTGCTGCGGATATTCCCGGCTTCAAGACCCCGGCCGTTTGGTTGCCTCATGGACTGTTGGGGATTTCCACTTCGGATATTTTGGTGGACAAATCCGGTGGTGAATTCGGGCCATTTACCAATCAACTTTTTATTGGAGATCAAGGCCTAAGTAAAATTGCAAGGGTCTTTCTTGAAAAAGTAAATGGAGTTTACCAAGGTGTGGCCTTTCCCTTCAGAGAAGGATTCTCTTCTGGTATCCTAAGAATGGTATGGGGAAATGAGGGATCGATGTTCGTAGGAATGACGAGTAGGGGGTGGAATTCCACCGGCGGGGCACCCTATGGGTTACAAAGATTGGTTTGGACGGGTAAAGTGCCTTTTGAAATAAAAACTGTAAAAGCCCAGCCGGATGGATTTGAATTGGAATTTACCAAGCCTGTAAATGCTTCTGTGGCCGGAAATCCGAATACCTATCAACTATCCAGTTTTAATTACAAGTATCACCACAATTACGGCAGCCCGGTGATCGAACTGGAAGAGTTGGACCTTAAAGGAGTACTGGTCTCTGAGGATGGGTTAAAGGTAAGGTTGGTAGTGGACGGCCTGAAGGAAGGATATATCCATGAAATAAATGCTGCGGGGATCAAGTCAAAAGAAGGTATGGATTTATTGCATTCGGTGGGTTATTATACCCTGAATCAAATCCCGGCCGGTGAAAGGGTGAACCTTTCTGAAATCAGGGAAACAGCTGCCAACCCCCATGCAGCTCATCAAAACGTACCAGTTGCGGCCTCCAATGAACCAGATCCGGGTAATACTACCTCAAATCAAAGTAAGCGAATGACTGATATGCCTGAATCCTGGACCAATGGACCGGATCAAACGATTATAATGGGCACCAGGCCGGGATTGAAATATGACAAAGACTTTTTCGAAGTAAAAGCGGGAAGCAAGGTGCAAATCACTTTCAACAACAACGACGACATGCTGCACAACCTGGTGATCGTCATGCCAAACACCGCCATTGAGGTGGGAGAAGAGGCCATAGAAATGGGTTTGGAAGGTTCTCAGAAGAATTATATACCCGATTCTGAGGATGTGCTTTTTCATACCAATATCCTTCCTCCGGAAACTTCCGAAACCATTTATTTTGAGGCTCCGGCTGTTCCAGGTGATTATACCTATGTGTGTACCTTTCCGGGACATGCCTATGTGATGCAGGGGATCATGAAGGTAACCAACTAAATGGTTTTGCTGGATTTTGCTTAAATTTCTTGATAGTTGATCAGGTGAGTGAGTGAATGGCCAGGACATCGCACCCAAAATCCCCCTTAATAAGGGGGTAGGGGGATTTTTTCGAAAATGCCAAATAAATACAAACTATATAATTTATTAGTCCCTAAATTGAATCTGCATCCCCATAAAGGAAATTTTGTACCCCAAATATTTTTTTATCACTCCCGCATGAAATTCAAATACTTATCCTGTTATCACTCCGACTTCCTTTCCAATTCATTCCTGTTCCACTTTGAGGTGACAGCGGCAGCCAGATAGGTACTTTGCAGAAAATCCCAAAGCATGCCTTCGGGATCCTTTGATTGTTGCACGTCTTCGTATTTCAAAATAAATTCACCCATTTCTGCACTATAGATCGCTTCCTTTGGAAGAACTTTTTGCTTTCCAAAAAGTGGATCAGCCGGATAGGCGTAGGAATAAAAGATAGGTGAGGGAAAATCTTTCGAACCAGGCCAAAAACCGGCACTGCTCACTTCTTTGGAGTAGGCTTCCGGCATTACCTCCAGGGGCATGTTGGGTACCCCACCTGCGTGTAGTGGGGCGGATCTACCGGAAAAGCGGGTGACGGCCAGATCAAAGGCTCCCCAAAACAAATGTACCGGACTGCATTTACCAATAAATTCACTTCTGAATTTGCTGAAAACACCATTGACTTTTGCCATGGCTTGCCAAAGCAGAAATGCGGCTTTGGGGTCATACGATTTGTTAACCATGTTTTCCTGAAAAGGAATGCTCTTTTCCCTTGCTGTCTATGATATAGTTCCTAACCAAACCTCTTTTTACATAGAATTTTCGGGCTTTGACATCCCGCGGATGCTGAAGTATATGCCCTTTTGGATAGTGCTTGAAGATAGCCTTTGGGTCAGCTTGTAACAAGTCATTTAAATTTTCCATATTCATCAGATCCAGACAATCGTTTCGAAGGCTGTATTGATTACTGAATATAGGACAAAAAAAAGATGGATCAAAAAGGGAGCAGAACGTGTGGGGATATTTCACTTTAATTGTGTAAAAAAACCATGCAGTTTAGCCTTTTTGAATACATGGTTGAGGAAGGATTGAAATAAACTGGAAATCAATGGAAACCATCCATTTAGATAAAGGTCATTTTATTTACCGTCCACCTCAACGCATCACCCCAATATTCGAAATTGAAACCGAAGCGGTGAAAATAGGTGCTTACTCTCCCGATGGTGTGGAACCAGGAGACTTTTTTGGAAATCTCCGGCACATGAACGGCCAATTTTCCGAATTCGCCAAAACCCTTTCCAGCGTGGAGTTAAGGGCTATAGCAGCTTATTTTTTGATGGTAAAATAGAACTTGCTTCCTTCCCCTTCAATAGATTTTACCCAAATTTAACCCCCGTGTCTCGTTACAATTTTTTTGCAGGTAGCCAATCCCATTCCAGTTCCTGCATAAATTTCCTTAGTATGCAGCCGCTTAAACATCAGAAATATTTCTTCAAAGTATTGGCTTGGGATTCCTATGCCATTGTCCTCTACACAAAACCCCCAGGAATCATCCGATTCTCGACCTGAAATTTTGATTAGAGGAGGGTTGTCCGCCCTTTGGTACTTGATGGCATTACCCATCAAGTTTTGAAACAGCATCTTGATAGGGGTTTTTTGTCCCAAAATATCAGGTAGGTTCTCCAAAATTAAGCTTCCCTCTTTCAGATCAAGTTCCACCTGATATAGGGGGATGATTTCCTCCATTAGGGATTTGGTGTCGATATGTTCGAATAAAGTTTCATCTGCGCCTATTTTTGCATATTCAAGCAGATCATTGATTAAAATAGTCATTCTCCGGGTAGCATCTATGGAAAAGTTGATATACTTATTTGCTTTCTCGTCCAGTTGGGTTGCGTAGTTTTTATGCAATAGTTCCATAAAGCTATTGATCAGTCTTAGTGATTCTTTAAGATCATGGGATGCAATGCGGGCAAACCTTTCCAGTTCTTCATTTTTCTGTATTAAGGCTTATATTCGTGGTAATAATAAGATAATGATGAATGCAGATTGGCTTTTAAACCCTTCGTTTTCATTAAGACCTGGAATAGTACTGAAAATTCTGAGAAGAAAGAGGGAAGAAAACCCTCAGCCCAATTTTATTTCCAACATAGGAAAAGGAACAAGTTTGGTCAGAAAAATGAAATTAACGGGGATGTTAATCCGGCGTGAAATAGTTTAAATTCCAGGCGTTAAAATAATGTGAAAACTGGTTATGGTGGTGTTATAAGCCTTTTTTTAATAAAAGGATAACCTTTTATTAAAAACTACGTTTGATATTAGGATTTGTTTTACTTGTAATTTCACGGCAATGAAAAAAATACTACTTATATATCTAGGGTTTATGTTTTGCTCCTTGGCAAGTTTCGGACAAAACAGGTTTGGGTTCAAGTCAATTCCAAATGGTTCAGGCATATTTAAAGCATTACCTACTTTTCCGGATATTCGTATTCCCGGCTTCAATTGGATGCCAAATAGTTCGGGAATGTTCGGTAAATTGCCGTTTTCTGAAAACAACGAACAATTGGCACTTATTAATCAATTCAGGGGACCTCATGACTCCAAGGCAACCCCAACTATTATCCCTGACCAATCAAATATGCCCATGGTAGATCTTTCAAAAGGCTTTTCCTCCAATTTACCAGTAAAAAGATTCTCTAAGGATTATCCTTCCAATATGCCTGTTGTTGGCGGAGGATCCCAGATACAAGAAATGCTCTTTAAGCGTTTTGATGATGGACATCATCAATATATTGTTCCTTCTATTGGGAAAAGGTAGGGATTTATTTTACTTGATTTAGGATCTAATTGGTTACCAATGGAGTAATTGCTTTCCTTCATTATATGATATCCAACTTCTGTTTCTTTTTTGCCATCAACTTCTTGCATCAACAATCCACATTGTCCAATAAAATTACTCGTCCGTTTGTCTATTAAAGCCTGCAGCCCAAATTCATTTTCTTGGTACCGACTTATTTGCCTGTTAATCCATTGCCGGCACTGGTGACCACCAGGCTCTTCCTGTCAATACAGTTCCGCGGTAACAACCAAAACCAATTAACGATACTTGATCGTTTTCATATTCCTGACGGCCCAACTCTCCGATATTGTACAAGCCTTCATCCCCCATATCGGTATAGGAAGCATCCCCGATATGTGTGCTATGCGCCTATACTATTCCTTTTGTGTCTTTTCCATGAAACTGCATCCGGCGGTTCAGGGCATCCATCATGTGTCTGTCTCTCAGGTACCAGGTGGATTCACCATCCGACCCGGCAATTCCGGTGCGTTTTGCAAATCGCTTCATCAAAGATTTTGCGGTGTCCAATGTATTTTTTTGTCATTAGGTTCATGACTATGTATTAGGTGCCTGTCCGGTCATGGGAACGAAACTTACCATCAACAATTTTTCTTCGGTAAATTCCTCTTCTCCCAATCGCTTAATAAGTACCAACTTCTGTGATAAAGTGCCCACAGGAGCCAAAAGTTTACCACCAATTTTCAACTGTTTTTTCAGTGTTTCCGGGATTCTTGGTGGTGCAGCGGTCAATTCAATGGCGTCAAAAGGGCCCTCTTCCGGCCACCCGCCATAACCATCTCCAATACGTATTTCAACGTTGTCAAAATCGGTTTTACTTAGATTATCTTTCGCCAGATTGGCTAGCCATTCGATTATTTCCACCGAATAAACCTTTTTTGCCAGACGGGATAAAATAGCAGCGTTATATCCGCAACCGGTCCCAACTTCCAGTACTTTATCGTCTTCTTCAAGTTCCAGCGCCTGAGCCATGTAAGCAACAATATACGGTTGACTGATGGTTTGTGATTTTCCGATGGGTAATGGGCCATCATCATAAGCGATGTCCTGTAGGCCTTCGGGAACAAATAGCTTTCTATCCACCTTTTCCATCGATTCCAATACTCGGGGGTCATGAATATTTTTTCCTTTCAGTTGGAGTTCAATCATTTCCTCTTTTGTACTCATAACCTTTGTGTTTTTTAAAATTTCTTTGACCTTATTTCAACCCGGATAACAACAGGGCCATTGTTTGATATTTCCTAACTGTCTCATAATATAACAATTGTGAAAAAGAATTTCAAGTTTTTGCGTCAACTGGCCCCCTGGTAAGGCAAGAGCTGAACTGAAGGGGGCAAAAAAGCCATGCAGATATTTCAACAGGTGCTGAATCAGATACTGTAAATCCAGGCTGACAGAATTCCGGATGGTCCGAATATTTTACGGAATCATTGTCAAAAAGATAAAGTTCCCTACTACCCCAAGCTTTTACGCTATACCATGCCCGGATTGGGGATCTATAGCCGGTAATTCTACCAATCCAAAATCAATCGATGGTGAAATGGTATTTTTCCGTTATATTCAGGGCTTATTATTCTGGTTATATAGGGCCTTGGCAGGAAATCTTCCGAAAAAAATTGGGTAATATCCAGATGGGTAGGGTTAAAGGGGAGGAGTTTGGGGTATCATGCGGAGTTTTGGATAAAAGTAGTAGAAAGGTGCATCCACGACTAATCATCCATGAAATCAATTCAGGATACTTATTTGAATAAACTATTAATTATATAGTCTTAAATAATAACGATGAACTTTTTACAAGGCAGCAATAATTTGCCAATGGTGGGAATAAAGCATAAATTAAAACAAGGTAAAGGAGAAAAACAACGATACATCATGAATTTACACGCTGACAAATCATCGGAAAACAAAAGCCAGGCCCATGTTAATGGTCCAACTAAGCCACAAACTAATGTCAAATCGATTTTTCAATTCGTAGACAACAGACCAGAAGCGATTTCTCAAAGAAAGCTGCAAGAGATGGCAAATAATAGCCATCAAGCCAAAAAAGTTGCTCAATTTCAAGCAACAGCGGATCATGCTGTTAGTACGATCCAATTTGGAAGGGACAAAGGAGACAAAGGAGTTGGAAACTCAGGAAAAAAAAGGCAAGGAAAAAAAGGACAGAGAGATAAAAAACACGGTTTAATGCTTGATAATATCCATGGTAAAGGGTTCACTGATTGGTTACATAAAAGGAAACAACGTGAAGGTAGACGAAATGATTTTACGGCTCAGGAAATTAAAGGTCTTGAACAATTGTATTTAAAAGAAATAGGTGCATATCAAGAAACCGAAATTCCTCCACAACCTTTTAGCCCAATATTTCCACCAGATGATGACGATTCTGGTGGAGAAGGTATTTATGTATAAATTTTTATTTTGCCAAAAAGGATTATTTAATAAATAGCCAAAACAACAGCTATGCTATAATGTTTCATATTTGCCGGAATTGTACTTTAGAAGGATTGTGGAAAAATATAAATTGGTTTCATCCCGCATCAAGACTATTACCCGTGGCAGGAAAGGGAGGTATTGGTTCACCCATCCCTCAGAAGGCATATCCTATGACCCTGGCACAAATGAAACACAATACCTGTCATATAAGGGGTTTGGAGCAGAAGTTTTAGATTCCAACGAAATAGCATGCCTGGCATTCGGCCCGATAGGTTCCGTATGGGTACTCTACACGGATGGAAATATTGAAACAATAAATCCCAATACCAAAACCGTAATTGACAACCTCTCCCTTCATTACATTCAGGATACACCCTATCCCTATCTATCCAGAGATGAGTTAAGTCGGCAGCTTTATAAAAAGAAACTGCTAATCCCTAGCTATGCAGCTTATGCGGAGGCGGGTTTATCGGAAACATTAAATAAGGAAGAGCTTGCCCTGGCTCAAAAATTTGAAGTAACAACTTTGGAAACCAAATTTTTTCAAAACAGAGCAGGCAAAATGAAAGCGATAGAATTACCCTTATAAGCTCATTTCGCTCCAGTTTATGCCATTATTTCGATCCATGGAAAGGAAAGAGAAAAATAGATCATGAGTTTGTGGGAAATTTTCCAATGGCATCAATAGAAAATGGCACCGATATGGACGGAGCATGGATCTACCGGATCTTATAGGTTTGAGCGTCGAAGCAGTTTTGGAAAAATAATTGTATTTGCAATAATTAAATATTGCAAATACAAAATAAATTTATAACTTTGATAGGAAGACAATTGATATTTGTATGGCTGCTAAATATTCCATTAAAAAAAATAATATTGAAAAGGGTTTCCAGGGATTGGATATTCCTGAGCTTCAATACTTCTTCAAAATCCCCACTTCCAGGGTAGCAGAACCCAATCCTAATCTGGATGATGTCATCCCATTTTCAGAGACCAGGGTTTTGTTTGATTTTTTGGAATACAGTCAGCATGAAGTTGCGGAGGTGATGGAAGTAGATCCCAGCACGCTATTCCGCTGGAAAAAAGAAGGCAAGGTATTGACAAGGTTGCTCACCAAAACCATCATGGATATGGATAAAATCATCGCCAAGGGTGTTAGGATATTTGGCTCGGAAGCACTATTCTCAGCATGGCTTCACACCTCCAATCATTCCTTGGGTAATAAAAAGCCTGCAGACGTGATGCGTGATCCTTATGGCCTACAGTTGGTAGATCAGGCCTTGGAGGCCATGTCCTGGGGTTCATTCCTTTAAATCACGCCGGTATTTTGAAAGCGTACAGGCTTATAGAAAATATACCCGGGAGATCCGCATTGGGTTATGGCATGGGTGGAGGAAGATGGAATCAGTTGGGAACACCAATCATATATTGTTGCAACGTTTCTGCGCTTAATTTTTTGGAACTTCTTAGTATCAAAGGAGCAGTGGTTAGCCAGTCCGTCTGGTCCTTGATTACTTTGGAAATAAAAGACGAAATATCCTATTTGGAACCGAGTGAATTGCCGAAGGAATGGAGAAACAGACCTTACCCGATCAGTACCCAACAGATCGGAACTATGTGGGCCAAACAAAGGGGTTCACCTGTTTTGAAAGTGCCTTCTTGCAGGATTCCATTGAGTAAGTTTACTGAGGAATTTAACTTGTTGATTAATCCGCTTCACCCCGAATATCTAAAGTCCATTGCTTTACTGAAGCAGGAAGAAGTAAGTTTTGAGGTGAATTATTAAATCCGGATTTGGTGAAGAATATGCTTTAAATGACATTGGTGTGATCAATTTGGCATCAGGTAAAATCCAAAAAGCAAGTAATACTTACTGGAATTTGGGCCACCCTGGAAGGCTGGGTTTTTCGATCAACTGGTCCCCGGATTCCAAATGGATTTTCTTTATCCAATTCCTTTTGTAACTTCTGCCCGTTGATTTGTTCTTTCTGGTAATTGAAAGATGGCCTGACTGTTTCAAATTCTTAAACTTCCGTAATGACTTCTTCAATTTCAAGGGTTATTACTTTGCAAATTTTTTTTTGCAGCGTCTCTTTCATTTTCCACCATACCACCAGACCTGATAGGAACGTCAGCAAACCCGCTGCATGTACTGCCCATGCCAAGCCAAAGAAGCTTGCAATGATTCCAGCCATCAGCGCACCTACCGCATAGCCGATGTCACGCCAAAATCGGTACACGCCTACAGAGGATGCACGCCAGGAGGGATGAGCAGCGTCACTTACCGCAGCCAGTAAAGCAGGATAAACCATGGCGGTTCCTATTCCCAAGAGAACAGACCCGGCCATCCCGGATTCAAACGGCCAGGCTTCGCCCAAGCCGATTACCAGGTGACCAATTGCCTGAATAAACATGCCCCATACAATTAAAGGCTTACGACCTATCCGGTCAGAGAGGGGACCGGTTACGATCATTCCTAATCCCCAAACCACCGGATATATGGCTTTAATCCAACCAATTCCTTCCAACCCAACACCAGCGGAAGCAAACAGGAGGGGAAATACGCCCCAGGACATGCCATCGTTCAGGTTGTTGATAAGACCAGCCTGTGAAACAGAAAATAAGGTTTTATTGCGCCAGCTGGTTTCCGTGAATACCCACAAAGTTTTAGGTTTATGAGCAACTTCGCCTACGCTCGTCTTTTTTACCTGGCTTGCTTCCAGCAGGGCATGGCCTTTGGTATCCCGGATAATCAGCCAGGAAATGAGAAGACCGGCTATGGTATAAAATATCCCAATGTAGAAGGGTTCAGGCCGTAATCCATAAGCGGAAGCCAGGTACCCGGTTAAAAGTGCAGTGAGTCCAACAGCGCCATATCCGGCTGCTTCATTCAGGCCCATGGCCAGGCCTCTCTTTTTTGGGCCAACCAGATCAATTTTCATGTTTACGGTCATAGACCAGGCTAATCCCTGGCTGATACCCAGAAACACGTTGGCGAAAAGAATCCAGTTCCAGGATGGTCCCCAACCCAGCATAAACGGCACGGGCACCCCAATCAACCAACCTGCAATCAATATCCTTTTGCGGGAAAAACGGTCAGCCAAAACGCCGGATGCAATATTCGTAAATGCCTTGACCACCCCAAAAGCGATAATAAAAGAAAAAACAACAAGCTCAGAGCCAATGCGAAATTCCTCTGTTCCAATAAGGGGTACTACCGTACGCTCCAGCCCCACCATGCCACCCACAAAGATGTTGACCAGCACCAACAAGGTAAACTGTTTCCAGTTCTCTTTGAGTCCTAATTGTGGTTTCATATGTTTATAATTGTCTTTTAGCGGCCATATGCCTGTTCCGGCCTTCGGGAGAATCTCGCACCTGCCTGCCGGCAGGCAGGTGTTTGATAATCATTTCTCTGTGTGTGGCTTGTGTCATGCTCGATTTCATCTGTTTATAATTTGATTTTTAACGGTCAGATGGAATCTTCGCATGGAGGATAATCATCCCTCTGTGTGTCGCCTCCGTCATGCTCGATTTCATGATATTGCTTTTTAGATATTCTCTTTGTTTATTTCAGCAGGAAAGCCCATGGCCAGCCAATCCGGAAATCCTTCTTTTAGCCTCTTTGCTTCAAACCCTTTTTCCCGGAGCAAAACCACTGCCTCATCGGCATATACACATAAAGGTCCACGGCAATAAGCGATGATTTCCGTTCCCCTGGAAAGCTCATCCAATCTTTCCGATAGCTCTTCAATGGGAATGGAAATGGCGCTTTGGATATGGCCACGGGTATACTCTTCATCCGGGCGCACATCCAGTACCAACACATCCTGATTATTTATTTTTTGACGCAGCTCATCCATACTTACAGGTTCCAGTTGATGTCTAGCGTTATAAAAATCACGAATGATTTTTTCTGCTTCTGCATTTTGGATAAGCCCAAGGTCCCGTAAGGCACGCCAGGCCTGAAACACCTTTTCACTGGCCAGATGATAGTAAATGAAGTTTCCTTTCTTGGTAATTTCTACCAATCGTGCGCTTTTCAGGATCTGCAAATGTTGCGAAGCATTTGCGATGCTTATGTTGGTTTGTTCGGCTAGCTTCTCTACAGAAAAAGGACCCTGTGCAAGCAAATCAATGATTTCCATCCGTCGAGGATTTCCTATAGCCTTAGTTACTTTCGATAGCTCCCCGTATACTTTATCTTTAAATTCACGCTTATCCATTCACTTATCCTTTTCGATTCAAAAATTTTTCCCAAAGATAAGAAATATATTCAATTATTAAATTAAGTTATTGAATAGATTTAGTAAAAATTTGTAGTACGAAAAAGAGTATCTTCTTCCCTGTAGTATAGCTAACCTTAATTACAATAGTAATATCCATCTGGGGTAACAAACCAAATTTCCAGGACCTGAAATTAAAGGAGCAAAAACGGTCGGAGGAGGACGCTACATGCAACGGAAGGTTTAAACTGGAAATGGGGGTACTTTACTCCTGTTTTTCCTATGATGAGCAAGGAGCTATCGAATTTGAAGTCGGGCTTCCCTTTTGGGACTTTCCGATAAAAGGTACCATAATTTTTTCCGGAGGAAAGTCACCATATAGCCTATACAGAAGCCCTGGAGAAGGCTGTTTCCTATGCAATTGAAGTTCAACAGGCTGTATGTGTATTTCGATAGCAAGGACTACCGAATGGTTTTTATTGAGATGGAGGAGGAAAAATAACAGTATCTTATTTTTTGACCAATTGGTAGAACCCATATCGATTTACATCTTCCTCCATTTCTGAAGGCTTTATTTTAACCAGGATTTTATTATCCGGTAAAGAAGCTTTTATTGAACCATAGGGTAATTTCAAATCTCCGGAAATTTGTTGACCATTTTCAAACAATATTAGCCTTTGGAATTCGGGATCCCTGATTTGTGAATAGGTTGGCTCTTCCTCTCTTCTTCTGAGGTACGCAGCTTCCGAAATTCCTTTTGTATAAATAATTGGGGAGGAAACCAATAATCCTTAAAAGCGGAAACCAATTAAATTATTCC
>JBBDSB010000627.1:0-17186 GCA_040905205.1 Cyclobacteriaceae bacterium | reverse complement strand
GCGTTCCTTTGCACGTGTTTCCCAATCAATATTTATCATGTTTTTTCGTCCCTTTTTTACCTGCTAAATATACCAAAAAGAAAAGTATAACACAACAAATGGAACGAAATAATATTGACAAATTAAGCTATTTAATTCACCCAACCCGTTGGGGCTTAATTGTGTTTGAGAAAATTCCTCTCCGATAACGCAAAATAAATCGAATCATCGGCTGAGCGGATTCGTATCGGTGGCTGAGCGGAGTCGAAGCTTCATTTGTAAAGAAATTTTAAAAATTCATGCATAGTTAATTTCTTTTGTAAAGAAATCGATGAAATCTTTACATTTAAAAACGAGTAGGATTAACTACTGCCTAAATATATGCTATTTTTAAAAAATATTATCAGCCATAAATTAAGATTGATGAAAAGAACAATGACCCATTTTCCCCAGATAATTTTGTGGGTTTTTTTATTTTCCAATTCCTGTAAACCGCTTGATAAAAGCGGTGTTATAAATGAAAACCCGGGATTAGAAAACATTAATTTCTCCGTTGAAGAAGCAGAAAACTGGACTTCTTTGTTCTTAAGAAAAACCGGATGGTTTGGCGGGGATGGTATATTTGCCATTCCACTCAACGGTAAAGACAATATTCCGGCAGGAAAAGAAACGCAGACCATGATTATATTCAGCGATTCCATGATCGGTGAAATTGTGGAGGGCGAAATTCAGGAACAGCACATGGTCAACAATACAGTAGCCATTCTGAAAGGCGGGAAGCCCGATGAACATAAAATTAGTTTCCACTGGGCCAAAAATGAAGAGGGGAAGCCCAAATCTTTGTTTACTCCCCAAACCCCTTCTGCCTCCGGGGGAGACGATTACTGGTTGGGAGATGGATTCCTAAATCCCCAATTGGACAGTACGATTTATATTTTTGCCTATCGAATGAGAACCATGGATAAAACCGAGGACTGGTCATTCAAGGAAATGGGCACCGATTTGATCGCTCTTCCTACTGGAAGCCTGCCTCCCTTCAGCAACCAAAGACAGATTGAAACCCCACTAAGGTTTGAAGATGGGGGCTTTGGTGCAGGAATTTTTGTAAACACCAAGGAGGCCCAAGCCGGGAATCCGGATGGGTACATTTACGTGTATGGGGTGCGGGGTACCGAAAAAAAATTGATGGTGGCCAGGGTTTTGCTCCGTGATTTTGAAAATTTTGAAGCCTGGAGATTTTGGGATGGATCGGGCTGGAATGTCGATATGCAACAAGTGACTTTTTTGACAGCTGGGGTTTCAAATGAATTGAGTGTATCGGAACTGCCGGATGGAAGGTATGCCCTTATATTTACCATTAATGGGATTAATCCGGTGGTGGGCATGCGTTTGAGCAAGACCCCTTTCGGACCCTTTGGTCCCATGATTGAAATTTGGAAATCCAATGAAATGGAGCAAAAAAATTTTATCACCTACAATGCCAAAGCCCATTCCAATTTATCTGCTTCCGGAGAAATACTCATCAGTTATAATGTAAATGCTTTTGATTTTGGAAGCGAAATTCAAGCCAACCCCAACCTGTACCGGCCCAGGTTCATTAAATTAAAAATAGAACAATAGCATGACAAAAAACCAAACCATAGTGATCACAGGAGCGGCAAAGGGAATTGGAGCCGCCTGTGCCCAAAAATTTATGATGACAGATGCCAATGTGGCCTTACTGGATATCGATGAAAAAGTGCCCGAATTTTTAAGTGAAAAATGCTATTATATCCATTGTGATGTTTCCCAAGAGGAAAATGTCAGGGAAGCCATGGAAAAAGTTTACCAAAAATTCGGGGGCATAGATATTCTGGTGAATAATGCTGGCATTCAGAGATATGGAACCGTTACGGAAACTTCTTTAGCGGATTGGGATCTGGTATTCAATGTGAATTTAAAAAGCCAGTTCCTTTGTGCAAAATATGCCATCCCCTATATGCTCGAAAGTGGCAATGGCGTCATCATCAATATGTCCAGTGTTCAGGCCTTTTTAAGCCAGGCCAATGTGGCGGCCTATACAACTGCAAAAACAGCCATTTTGGGCCTTACCAGAAGCATTGCCATAGATTATGCACCCAAAATCCGTTGTGTAGCTGTTTGTCCGGGCACCATTGATACCCCCATGCTGAGGGATGCTTTCGATCTTTCTCCCCATCCGGAGGAGGTCTTGCAGGAATGCATCGACATGCACCTGATGGCCCGAATTGGTACTGCAGAAGAAGTGGCCGATTTGGTGGTATTTCTATGTGATAAAAAAGCGGCTTTTATCACCGGACAGGCCATAAGGATCGATGGGGGACTGGGCATCACCATTGCCGGCAGCAAAAGGGATTAAGTTTCCATGAAAATCATTTTCCATTTAATTTTGGGTTCACGTTATCAGGCTTGCAAACCCTGTTTATCCGGGTTCGGCATTACAAATACCGAACAGCGGGGTGGCCATCTCTTTTGCCATCGTGGTCTTATGGATTGGGGTGCTTTTGATTACCCAATTGACCCCCATCCTTTTGGAAAGTCTGGGTGGGGCACTTACCTTTCTCATCTTTATGGTCAATGCCGTATTTTTATTGGTTTTTACCCTTAAAATGATACCGGAAACCAAGGGTAAATCCCTTGAGGAAATCGAACTGGGATGGAAAAATATTTACAGGAAAAAAGGATAAAAAAATTTTGTTTTAGTCAGACCAGCCCCGGGAGGGGCTGAATATCATTGGCCCCGTCTGGCAAGGCGGGGTCGGAAAAGTAATATGGGTCCCCCAACTCCGGGAGGAGTTGAACATGTTCATGTTTGGCAAATGGGGGCAGCTTTCCATTGTCTATATACCTGCTTCAACCAATCCTTCAAGCCATTTCTAAATTTATAGGGGATCATTTAGGTTTAACGTGGCCAAAGGTATGTGAGCTATGCTTATCTTGAACCCTTTCCAGGGTTCCGGGTATATGACGTTGTCTTGTCCATGGGTTGGCACCCATGGTTATTGATCTTCAAGCCCATTCGGGCTTGGGATACCTAAATCCTTAGGAAATTTGGAAAATTTGTAGGCAAAAGAAGAGGTTTTTTGACGATGGGTATTTTTAAGTTTTAAATTTGGAGGTTTTAATGCCTACATCAGAAAGGCAGCGTATGGTCCTGAAAACTTTTTTGATTATATTCCACTTCCCAAATACCATATAGGATGAATAAACTTCTTAAATTTTGCACAATTTCTATTTTATTGCTGATAGGCCATTCCGGTTTCTCCCAAACGAAAATCGATATGCTCAAATCTGTACCTTACCATTCCCCCGCACCTCCTCCAGAATGGGCTTTATTACAAAGGCAACTGATGGAAGCCCTATATCCGGCGGCCATGGAATTTGTGGAAAAATATACCGATCCTGATGGAACCCTGATTTGGAGAGAGGAATGGCCGGGAATGGATGGATCTGATGATGGATACGAAAGTTTTTATAATTTCCCACTCTATTATGCCCTGGGAGGTCCCAAAGAGATGGATTTGCTATCCAGAAAATTATGGGAAGGCGTAACCCGTCAATTCACCGGCTATGGTCAGATTGTAGATGAATTTGATGCCGGGTATGATTGGATGCACCATGGTGAAGCCTACACCAATTTTTACTTTTTTGGTTTGGCTGATCCCACGGATAAAAAAATGAGAGACAGGGCTGTGAAGTTTGCAGCGCTGTATTTTGATGATGGGACAGAGAACTCCAATTTTGACAGTGAGCTAAAAATCATCCGTTCACCGCTCAATGGGAGTCTGGGCCCTAGAATGGTCAATACGGCTGAGGATTGGGTGACCCACAGACCCATCTTATCCAATTATCCCTTGCCTTATGATGATATCCCAAATGTCACATCCGGAAAGGACTGGAATGATGATGAAAAGTTCAAACATATCCTAAATGCCCTCAATGAAAGGATGATGAAAGGGGATGTCCCCCTGAACCTTGCGGCTACCAGCTTGATGTTGAATGCTTTCATGTATACAGGGGATCAAAAATACAAAGATTGGGTGCTTGATTATGTCAAAGTCTGGATGCAACGTGTAGAAGAAAATGACGGAATTATTCCTGATAATGTGGGATTGTCCGGGAAGATTGGAGAACACATGGACGGCAACTGGTGGGGCGGTTATTACGGGTGGAAATGGCCCCACGGGGTGAGAAATAAATTGGAAGCGACTACTATAGGAGCTTCGAATGCTTATCTGATTTCGGGTGATGACAGTTACCTCGAACTGCCCAATTCAGTAATTGAAGCCATCAGCCGGGAGGCCAGAGTGGAAAATGGCAAAAAACTTTTACCCCATCGGTACGACCAAAGAGGCTGGTACGATTACAGGCCCCTGCAACCCATGTACCCTACTCATATTTGGTACATGTCCAGAGAAAAGAAAGACTGGGAAAGGGTAAAAGAGTTGTTGGACCCAGAGGAAATGCGACAGCTCAATTACATCAAAGGAAAAGGAGAAGAAAGGAATACAGCAACCTGGTTGGGATACATGGAGGGGAATGTGCCCAGCTATCCAGTAGATATATTGAAGGCAACCTATCAGGAAATGCAAAATCGCCTGGGTAAAATAAGAAATGACACCACCACTCCTGACCAGCAGGATGTACACCATTGGCTGAACCTCAATCCGGTAGTTTTGGAAGGTATCGTACAAACCATGCTGGGGGCACCCAATCATATTTATCACGGAGGACTACTGCATACTTCGGTCCGTTATTTTGATCCGGAAAACCAAAGGTCCGGCATTCCCTCCAATATGGCTGCATTGGTAGAAAAAATCACCGAAGCCGGAATTTCACTGACCTTGGTCAACCTGCATCCCACAGAAACCAGAAAAGTCATTGTTCAGGGAGGCATGTTTGGGGAGCACCATATCCAAAGGGTAAACCAAATTGAATTATATCCCTACCAATTTGATACCGTCAACCATCAATTTTTCCAGGCAGAGGTTGGGCCCGGATCTGTGGTAAAACTTGAAATAGAAATGTCCCGCTTTAAAAACCCGCCCAGTTATGCCTTCCCCTGGCATAAAGGGGAGATTCCGGTTCATGAAAAAAAATATGAGTAATGCTTGTTCAAATTAAACGATTAAGATTTGGTTTATTTTTGACCAAGGCAACCTTCAGCATTTCAATGGGACTTGCCCAGGAAATGGGGGAAGCACCCTATGATACGGCCAGGGATGGGCAGGTATTCAAAATTTATCAATTTTCCCCGGAAAACATGCCCCATATAGATGGGAAAACGACGGATTGGGACAGGGTGCCGGCGTCCTTTACTTATAACACCTCCTACCTTAAAGATACTGAAGATGGGCATGGGGTTGATATTGATACGACTGATATTGGTGTTCAGGTGTCAGTAGGATGGGTCAGGGGCCTGAACCGCCTCTACTTTTTATACGAGGCTTTTGATGATTTTTGGGACTTTGAGCGTTTCAACCCCAAGGGTTACCTGAATGACATTTTTGAAATTGTGGTAGACGGTGATGGGTCAGGTGGACCTATTATTTATAACCCGCTGCTACCTGAAGCCAGAAAGTGGGGGAATCATCCGGCTCATATCCAAAATCATTTGGAATTCAGTGGCTATCATGCCCAAAATTACCATATTTTCACCCCTCCAATAAATGGAAGCTGGACCCTGATTTGGGGTTCCCAACCCTGGGTGGCATCTTTCCCTTATGCCCACCATGCCTATGACTTTGATTTCAGCCATGGAGAATCAGGAAAATTGACCCTGGAATTTTGGATCACTCCATTTGACCATGCCCCTTTTGAAGGGCCTGGTCAGGCTGTGGAATCGCAGCTTTATGAAAACAAGGTGATCGGATTGTCCTGGTCGGTTTTGGATTTCGATGGCGAGGAAAGAGAGGGGCATTACAATTTATCCCATGATACCCGAATGGTTTCGGACGCTTCCTATCTGTGCGCGTTTAAGCTGATGCCCCTCGAAAAGGATCAAAAGCCTGCCCTTAAGGCAGACTGGTCATTTGATCTGATGAAAAACAAGGTCAGAACTGTGGCTTTTAAAGATGAATCCATCGGGGATATTGAATCCTGGCATTGGGATTTTGGAAATGGAAATTTTTCCAATGAACAGCACCCAATTTATCAATATCCTGAATCGGGGGTTCACTTTAATGTGACCCTCGAAGTCAAAGGGCCAGATGGTTCCGACAAAAAAACCCGTTTTTGGGAAGTGATGATACCTTAAAATGAAGGTTGAAGGCCAAATGATTGAATTGGATTTGATTTGAAAAAGGTATTATAGACACAGGAAAGGCAGATCAGGTAAATCCCCTTTGTAAGGGGGTAAGGTGGATTTTTTCGCCAACGTCCCGTCTATCAATTCGTTATAACATAGGAGTTCGACCTAATTTCAGGAAAAACCGTCATCGGTAGACTTAGAGAGGGCATTGAGTAGAGAAGGCTGTGGAATCCCCACCAAGACGGGATTGCCGCAACCTTTCCCTCTTACCCGAAGTTCATCAATAAGTAGGAGGGTGAAATGATGCCACGAATGCACGAATATTCTTTTGTGGTTTAATCGCTGATTTAATGATAGGATCCTGCCAATGTAAATAAAACAGGAAGGATCAGCAAAAGGATTACGGAACCCAAATCCCCCTATAAAAAAGGCTTAGGGGGATTTTTTCGGGAATTTCCTCCTGTTTTCATTCGTGCATTGGTGGCTAATCAAAAAAGTAAAGTCCTTATCAACCTATCATCTAACTAAACTGTGACCAAAGAGGGTTCGCTTGACGATTCAGGCGGTTTTTTTAAAACGATCTTGCCCCGAACTCAGGTTATTTTAAATACTTTTTATAAGTTTAGGCCAATGAAGCAATTTAAAGACAAAATCGTAAAATGGGGTGTTTTGGGCGTGGGTGATGTATGTGAGAAAAAGAGTGCTCCGGCCATGGAAAAGGTGGAGGGATCCAGGTTGGTGGCAGTCATGCGGCGTAGCGGTGAAAAAGCCAAAGATTACGCCCGGAGGCATCAGGTGCCCAAATGGTATGACAATGCCGATGCCCTGATCAATGATCCGGAAATCAATGCGATTTACATCGCTACCCCTCCAAATGCCCATTTGGAATTGACAAAAAAGGCTGCAGCAGCAGGTAAACCGGTTTATGTGGAAAAACCGATGGCCAGAAACCATGGGGAATGCCTGGAAATGATTGATGTTTGTGATAAAGCAGGCCTTCCGCTTTTTGTGGCTTATTACAGAAGGACCTTGCCCAATTTTCTAAAAGTAAAAGAATTGATTGACGGGGGTGCAATAGGTGAAATACGGTACGTTAATATCACGATCAACCAGCCCAGCCATCCTGATGTGAAAGAAGATATGAAAAACAATTGGCGGATCAACCCTGATATTTCGGGCGGCGGTTACTTCTATGATCTTGGTTCCCACCAGTTGGATTTTATGGATTTTTTACTGGAGCCCATTGAAGAAGTAAAAGGTATTGCTGCCAACCAATCCGGTGCTTATCAGGCAGAAGATATTGTTTCGGCCTCCTTCCGGTTTAAAAATGGGGTATTGGGTAATGGCAATTGGTGTTTTACTACCTCTGAAGTATCCAGAAAAGACAGCACCGTAATTATTGGTTCTAAGGGACAGATTACTTTTCCTACCTTTTGGGGAACTTCAGTTTTGCTTGAGCAGGAAGGGAATGGGATACAAACCTTTGATTTTAAAATGCCTGAAAACATCCAGTATTTTTTGATACAAAGTATTGTGAACAGGCTTTTGGGAAAGGGTGATTGTCCCAGTATGGGGATTTCAGCAGCCCGGACCAATTGGGTAATGGAAGAAATGGTTAAAAATTATCAGAATAAATAAAAAGAATTATAGCAATGACCAGGAAAAAATTAGGATTTGGTATTATCGGAACCGGGGCGATAGCGGGAATGCATGCCGCGGCCATAGAAGCATGTGCAAACAGTGAATTGGTAGCTGTATGCAGTTCGACACCAGAAAGGGCTTTGCAGGCTGCTGAAAAGTTCAAGGTTCCTGCTGATTACGAATTGGAAACGTTTTTAAACCGCCAGGAAGTAGAGGTAGTCTGTATTTGTACCCACAGCGGCAACCACCTGGAGCCGACCCGTGCGGCGGCAAAGGCTGGTAAGCATGTATTGTTGGAAAAACCGATTGAGGTGAGTTTGGATCGGGCAGGCCTATTGATACAGGCCTGCGAAGAAGCCGGGGTTAAACTCGGGGTGATTTTCCAAAATCGTTTGAAGCCGGGGTATTTGCGGATGAAAGAAGCGGTAAAGGCCGGTAAACTTGGAAAGCTGCTGATGGGAACGGCTGCCATCAACTGGTACAGAGATCCGTCCTATTATGCATCCAGCAGCTGGAAAGGAACCAAAGAGGGAGATGGTGGGGCAGCATTGATCAACCAGGGGGTCCATACCATAGATTTGCTGTTGGATATAATGGGAGAAGCAGAAGCAGTGTATGGGCAGGTCAGAACCATGGTTCATCCCATTGAAGGAGAGGATGTGGGCACCGCCATTGTCAATTTTAAAAATGGAGCATTGGGCACCATTACCGGCGGTACTGCCCTCTATCCCGGAAACCCCGAAAGGCTTGAAATCTATGGTGAAAAGGGCAATATTATTCTAGAGGGAGGAAAAATTGTGACCTGGAATGTGAAAGGGGAGGAGAATAAATTTGTTGCGGAAACTGACATAGGAGGCAGCGGTGCCTCAGATCCTATGGCTATTGATTATAAACTGCACCAGGGGCAGGTGGAGAACATGGTAGCAGCAGTGCTGGAAGACCGGCCTCCTATGGTAACCGGATCGGATGCCAGGAGATCATTGGCCCTGATCCTGGGGATTTATGATTCTTCTAATTCCGGAAAGAAAATTGATTTAGGTTAATTTTGGGCATGCGATTTCAGCCCTTTTTATCGTTGAATTTTGGTGGAATAATTTTTATTTAAAAGTTATTTATAAGAAAACAAAGTTTTTCCATTCCAGACTATTAAGGGCATTTATCTCTATCCAGGCCGAAATACTGTTTTTACACGCAGTTAATTGGATTTAATTTGGAATGGAACAATAGTTAACGATTAATTTCGCTGGACTTAATCATTTTGGAAAGAAATGATTTGGATTTTTTTATGTTTTTATCAAGGTGTTTTGTTATTTTAATAGTAATATTGATCCATTAATGGCTAATCCAATTAAAACCAAACCAAATCTTTTGATTTAAAAAGGGTTGATTTGCTTTCGGTTTTTCAGGATTTAATCGGAGTCTACAGGATTGAGCCTTAATGTTGAAAAAGGCACATTTAAATGGGTCAAACGTTTAGGTATTGAACCAGGGCGGATACATTGGGAATAAATTTTTATGTTTTTATGAGAGGGAATGTGCACATAAGTAACAAAGACGAATTGGCATCCTACAAAATTCTGGATACTTTACCTGAGAAGGAATATGATGATATTGCAGGTATAGCCTCCCAAATCTGCCAAACTCCCATTTCCTTGATTACTTTTCTGGATGCTGAAAGGCAGTTTTTTAAAGCCCACCCAGGATTGGACATCCAGGAAACACCCATAGATCAATCATTTTGTCTGCATGCGGCAAAGAGTAAGCAGGATATTTTCATTGTGGAGGATGCCCGTAAAGATCCAAGGTTCAGGGAGAATCCTTTGGTCAAAGGAGATCCACGGATAGTTTTTTATGCTGGTGTAACCTTTTTTTCCCCTTCAGGAAGTCCATTGGGTGCCTTATGTGTCATCGATTCAAAGCCCCGCAAAATCAACAAGCAACAAAAAGCTACTTTACAGGCTTTGGCGAACCAGGTGGTCAAGTTACTGGAATTGAGAAAAAAGCACTTTGAATTACAAGAGACCAAGGAAACCCTGCAGGAAGAGAAAAACAGGCTCAGCAATATCATTGAGGCCACAAGGGTAGGCGCCTTTGAGTGGAATTTAGAAACCGATGAAGTGAGGATCAACAGCAGGTGGGCTGAAATTGTAGGCTACACCTTGGAGGAACTTCAGCCGGTAAATATGGATACCTGGTACAAACTGGTTCACCCGGATGATGTAGCGCATTCTGATGCTGCGCTCAATGATTGCTTTGAGAAAAAGACGGGTTTTTACGACATAGAAATCCGAATGATCCACAAGGAAGGGCATGAAGTCTGGATCAATGACCGGGGAAGGGTGGTAAAATGGTCAGAAGATGGGAAGCCCCTGCTCATGTCAGGTACCCATACCGATATTACGGAAAGGAAAAACACAGAAATCCAATTTAAAACCCTAAATGACAACATTCCCGGGGTGGTTTACCGCTACAAGCTGTATACCGATGGCCGGGATGAGCTCCAGCTGGTGAGCAACGGTGCCAATTTTCTTTGGGGAATACCACCGGAATCGGCCATGAAAAACAACCAATTGGTTTGGGACAGGTACCATAAAGATGACATGGAGGACCATTTGACCTCTATTAAAACATCGGCCGAAAACCAGTCTTTTTGGACCCATGAATGGCGTTATCACCATCCTGATGGGTCCGAACGCTGGCACAAAGGAAATGGCACCCCTAGAAGAATGGAGGATGGTAGCACCGAATGGGATGCCGTAATCCTGGATATTACCAAACGAAAAAAAGCAGAAATCCACCTGAAATCCACCCTTAACTCTTTAAAAGAAAGGATTAAAGAGCAAGAATGCCTTTATCAAATTACCAGGTTGAGCTACCAGGAGCCTGAAATTGATAAACTATTGACCAAAGCAGTAGCCATATTGCCTTCCGGATGGAAATATCCGGAACAGGCTTCGGCCAAAATTGAATATAACGGTAAGTCCTACAGCAGCTCCAATTGCGACCCTACTGAATGGTCGCAACATACGCATTTTTCCACCACAGAAGGGAAGCAACTAGACATTACCCTCTCCTATCATCAACAGCTTCCTACCCTGGATGAAGGTCCCTTTCTTCGGGAAGAGCGACAGTTATTGGAAACGGTTACCCATAACTTAAGCATTGCCATAGACCAGATTGAGGCCCGCAAGCACCTGAAACGATCCAATCAGAAAATTGACGATATCATCCAAAGTATTGACGGCATCGTTTGGGAGGCAGATTTAAAGACTTTTAATTCCACCTTTGTAAGCCAAAAAGTAAAAGATATTTTGGGCTACACAGCGGAAGAGTGGATGGCAGTCCATGAATGCTGGCATAATCATATCCATCCGGAAGATAGGGAAAAAGTTCTTTCACACAATAAAACCGAAATGGCAGCCGGAAGAGACCATAGGTTAGAATACCGGATGATAGCAGCTGATGGCAGGGAAGTCTGGATCAATGACCTTGTAACCGTGGTCAGGGAAAAAGGCATACCCGTGGCCTTACGGGGCTTAATGGTAGATATTACCCAAAGGAAACTGGTAGAAAAGGAGTTAGCTTTAAGTGAGCAGCGGTTTAAATCCCTGGTTCAAAATGGTAGCGACCTAATTGCCATATTAGATTTAGAAGCCAACTATTTATACGTTAACCTTAACTCTACCAACATATTGGGCATTACTCCAGATGAATTTATTGGTAATAATGCTTTTGATTTTATTCATCCCGAGGATAAAGAACGTGTTTTTTCGGATTTTTCAGAAATTGAAAATTCCCAAAGAATAACTATAGCCCCTTTCCGGTTTATTCATAAGGATGGTACATGGCGTTGGATAGAGACCATAGTGACCAATTTGATAGATGACCCCTCTATTAAAGGAATTGTTGCCAATTCCAGGGATATAACCGAAAAAATAATAACTGAACAAAAAGTAAAATTAAGCGAAAAACGCTTTAAAGCCTTAGTTCAGGAGGGGGCTGATCTAACGGCCATTTTAAGTAGGGAAGGAGAATTCCTATACATCAGTCCCAACTATCCAAAGACGCTAGGTTACAGTGAGGAAGAATTATTGGGAAGCAGCTCTTTGGAATTTTTTCATCCGGAGGATTTGCCTCGGGTGAAGGAGGAATTCAGTCAGTTGAATGATGAAAAGCGGCTGAAATCCAGTCCATATCGATACAGGAAAAAAGATGGTGACTGGTGTTGGGTTCAAAGTACCGTTACAGATTTATGCGATGATGACGCTGTTGGTGGTATAGTGGTAAATACTGTAGAGCTGACGGATTTGATCGAGACCCAGGAAAAGCTGAAAACCAGCGAGGCCCGTTACCGTGGATTTTACGAATCACAGACCAATTTTGTGATCCGGACTGATCTGGAAGGTAATTATTCCTATGTCAACAAAAAGTTCATAGCGGAATTCGGCTGGATATACCCGGATGGAAAAATTATGGGGAAAAGCTGTATGCCTTCCATCTGCGAGTATGATCACCAAAGGGTGATAGAAGTAGTGGAGAAATGTATGACCAACCCGGAAAAGGTTTATAAAATTGAAATCGATAAGCCCAAGAAGGGCGGAGGCACGGTCACTACCCTTTGGGATTTTATCTGTATGGTTGATGGCAATAGAAGACCTATTGAAATCCAGTGTATGGGCATTGATATCAGTGAGCGTGTGGCCTTCGAAAGGGCGCTTAAGAAAAGCAATGAGCGTTACGAATTTGTAAACAGGGCCACCAATGATGCCATATATGAGTGGGATGTGGTCAATGACCAAATTGAATGGGGAGAAGGGTTTTATAGGATGTTTGGCTACCGGGAGGGAGAGGGAATTTCAAAATTGGCTGATTGGGCCAACTTAAAACATCCCATGGAATTGAAATCCGGTCAAGAAAAGTGGGAGGATTTTATGGCCGATAAAAATGAATTTCGTTGGTATGAAGAGGCCCGTCTACGGAAAGCAGATGGGGTTTATTTGGAAACGGAAGAAATCGGTTTTCTGATCAGGGACGATTCGGGCCATCCCTTGAGGATGATTGGGGTATTGAGGGATATATCCGAAATCAAAAAGGCAGAAACCCAAAAATTGATACAGCAAGAGCTGGCAGGCATTTTTAAGAAGGATAAAGGCCTGAAGCAAAGCTTAAGTGAGGTCCTTGAATACCTTACCGCCTTTGGGGAATACAAAGCCGCTGAAATTTGGTTGATTGGAAATGATAAGATCAACCTTAACCTTGTCTGTAGGTATGTCATTGATAAAAGCCTTAATTCCTTTTACTTTGGTGAAGGGGCCATCACCAAAGTAAAAAAGGGGGAAGGATTGCCCGGAAAAGTATGGGATGCCCTTAAAGTAGCCGTTTGGGATGGTATAGATGGAGATGAGTTGTTTTTAAGGTGGCAGGAAGCTCAAACTGCAGGACTTAAATCCGGCCTGGCTTTGCCTGTATTGCATACCGATGAACCGCTTGGGGTAATTGTGTTTTTAAGCGACCAAGGGATCAGCGAAAGCATGAAAGATTTTTATCTTCCCTTAGGAGCGTATCTGGGCCCCGAAATCAAGAGAAAACAGCAGGAAGAAGAAATGTTCCTGATGTTTCAGAGTGCTCCTAAAATGCTTGCCATCGCCTCTCCCAAGGGCCATTTTACCAGGGTAAACTCCGCATTTTGTGAAATTATGGGCTATAAGGAAGAAGAGATCATTTTCCGGCCTTTCGAGGTGTTTCTTCATCCGGAGGACATTGCCGGAACCAATAAGGAATACGCCGAATCTATTTTGGAGAAACGCAGGATAAAGAATTACATTATCCGTTGTCGCACCAAATCCGGAGAATACCGGTGGATTTCCTGGAATTCCTCCAAACCATTCGGGGACGAAGGCTTTGTATTCGCTTATGGAAATGATATTACCGAGATGAAGGAATTACAAAGCCTCCATGATAACGCCACCCAATTGGCCAGGGTGGGAAGTTGGGAAATTGATGTGCTTAGTGAGGAAGTTTATTTGTCCAAAATTAGTAGAGAAATTTGCAAGATTGGTGAACATGAAGCCCTTGATTTGGCATCCGTTATTGCTTTTTACCGGGACGATGTAAGGGAATTTGTGGCGCATACCATAAATAAAGGCATTGAATCCGGTGCTAATTGGGATTTTGAACTGCCCCTCATTGATGCATTTGGAAATGAAGTTTGGGTAAGGAACATTGGAGAAGCTGAATTCAGGGAGGAAAAATGCGTTCGGCTTTATGGCAGTTTGCAGGACATCCATACCCGCAAAGTACTGGAGCAGGATTTGGCCAGAAAGAATGAATTGCTTTCAGCCATTTCGAAAGTCATCGGAACATTTCTACAAATGGAGGATTGGTATTCCGCTCTGGAAAGGGTATTCGAAATTACCGGCAATGTAGCACAGGTGGACAGGGTATATTATTTTGAAAACCATATGGACCCTGAAACCAAAGCACTTTTATGCAGCCAGCGCTTTAAGTGGACCAATAAACAGGTGAGTGCGGAAATTGATAATCCTACTTTTCAAAATATCGAGGTAGAGGAATTTTCCGAATTTTTTGATACGCTGGAAAAAGGTATGCCTTACCAGGTGATTGTTTCTGAATTGCTGGATGACTCAAGGTTTAGGGAGATTTTGGAAGAACAGGGAAATAAATCCTGTCTGATTTTACCTATTATGGTCGGTAAAACGTTCTTTGGATTTATAGGTTTTGACGATTGCACCACCGAAAGGGTGTGGACGGAAAGTGAAATTTCCTTTTTGCAGAACATCAGTTCCAATTTATTAGCTGCCATTCAGCGAAGAAATAGTCAATTGTCGCTCCAAAAAGCATTTGATGAGAAAAATGCGATATTGGAAAGCATTGGAGAGGCATTTTTTTCGGTGGATAGAGATTGGAAAGTGTTGTATTGGAATAAAAATGCTGAAAAATTGATGGGTGTGAAAAGGGAGGAAATCCTGGGTTCCAGTTTATGGGAAAAGTTTCCACCAGCCAAAAAAATGGGGTTCTATCCTGAATATGTCAAGGCCATTAAAAACCAAGAGCCTGTAATTTTCGAAGAATTTTACACCCCATTAAATAGGTGGCTCGAGGTAAATGCCAACCCATCTATGGATGGTATCAGTGTGTTTTTTCGGGATATCACCGAGAGAAAAATGGCAGCAGAGCAGGTCAGGCAATCCAATGAGCGGTTTGAAAAGATCTCAGAAGCGACCAATGATGCCATTTGGGATTTTGATGTGGAAAATAACCGATTAATATGGGGCAAAGGATTCAATAGTTTGTTTGGATACAATTTGGAAAAAATAAAACCCGATTTTGATTTTTTGTTAAGCCTGATTCACCCTGAGGAAAGGAACAGGGTGGGACAAAAAATCGGAGAATACTTGGAAAGTACCTCATTGACCAATTGGTTTGAAGAATATCGGTTCCTGATGGCGGATGGGTATTATGCCTTTGTCATGGACAGGGCGGTTTTTATCAGGAACCAAGACGGGAAGGTTACTAGAGTAGTGGGTGCCATGACAGATATTTCCTATAGAAAAGAATATGAGGAATCCCTTCACGCCGTGAACCAGCAGCTAGAACAACACAGCAGAGAATTGGAAATTTCCAATAAGGAACTGGAGCAATTTGCCTATGTGGCCTCCCATGATTTACAGGAGCCGTTGAGAATGGTGAGCAGCTTTATCGGTCTTTTACATAGGAAATATGGCAATGTTTTGGATGAGAAGGCTCACCAATACATCGATTTTGCCATAGGAGGGGCCAAAAGGATGCGGCAGATTATCCTGGATCTGTTGGAGTTTTCAAGGGTGGGAAAATCTGAGGAAGGACTTAAAATAATAGACTTGAATGATGTAATGGATGAAGTTTGCATTCTCCACCGTAAAAAAATAGCCGAAAAGGATGCCACCATCGAATATGCTGATCTGCCTACATTGATTACCTACCGCGCTCCAATGTTGCAGATTTTTCAAAACCTTATCGGTAATTCCCTGCGCTACAGCCGGGATGACTCCTTGCCTGTGATCAAAATCTCCGCCCAATTAAAAGACAACGAATGGCTCTTTGAAGTCCAGGACAATGGAATGGGTATTGATCCCCAGTACCATGATAAAATATTCATTATCTTTCAAAGTCTCCATAACAAGGAAAAGTATGGGGGAACAGGAATGGGGCTGGCGATAGTGAAAAAAATCGTTGAAAATATGGGAGGACGTATTTGGTTGAATTCAGAAGAAGGAAAGGGTACCACTTTCTATTTTACCTTGCCCAGGACAGAGCTTAAACCGGAGGTGGAACCTTAGGATAGGTAAAAAAATACAATTGTAAATAGCCAATTTTAATAACTTATAGTAATATTGTGGAAAGGAATTGATTTTGTGGCGTTTTCAGAAATCATTTAAATAATAGAATGTTTAAAATTGATTATTAAAAATTTTTAATGTTTGGTTATTTAAATAAAACTCTTTGATACTTTTGAGTTACAGACGTGTGTTTGAGTTAGGAACATCCTTAAAACCGACTATTTCGTCAAGCGAACACTTAATTTGTGGGCGCTGAGGGAGGAAAGGGTGTGGCAGTGCCGTTTAACTAGGGATTCCCACAGCATCCTCTGCACAAACCCTCTCTAGGCCTCGGAATGACGATTTTATTGTGAAATTAGGTCGAATCTCACGGTACAGGATTAAAAATTTTGGGGAATTCTCAATTTAAAAGTTTTTTGGATAGGTATAATTTTTGGGAGGAGGGTAAATTTTATATGGAATATCAAACCAAGGATCATCAGATAGGGGAAGGGCAACTATTCAACATGGGATTGTTTTTTGATTTATCCCCCGACCTGCTTTGCATAGCAAGTTTTGATGGGTACTTTAAAAAAGTCAACGCTTCGCTGATTAAGCTTTTTGGCTATTCCAAAGAGGAATTGTACGCCCAACCCATCCATTGTTTCGTATACGAAGCCGATGTGGAAAAAACGTTAAAATCTCGTGAAAACGTTAAAAATGGCACCCCATTATTAAATTTTGAAAACCGGTATGTAACCAAAAAGGGGGAAATTATTTGGTTGTCATGGACTTCTGTGCCATCGAAAAGTGAAGGGTTCATTTATGCCATAGCCAAAAATATTACCCATATAAAAAGACTTGAAGAGGACCGGAATTTTCTGATCAATAACCTGACCATAGCCAATAAGGAATTGAAAGAATTAACCTACACCACCTCTCATGACCTCAGGGCACCGGTGAATAATCTCCTGGCTATT
>JBBDSB010000626.1:1745-17201 GCA_040905205.1 Cyclobacteriaceae bacterium | reverse complement strand
GGGTTTCCTTTGCCGGGCCGACTAATGCCCAGGATGTATTGAAAACGAATCTTTCTCTGGATATTCACCAAAAGCCGCTAAAAGCGGTTTTAAAGGAGATAGAAAATAAGGCGGATGTAAAATTTGCTTATTCTTTAGGTGTGGTTCAATCCAAAGAAAACATTACATTAAAAATCGATGATGAGGAACTGGGATTGGTTTTGGACCGGATTTTTAAATCCAGAAAAATTAAGTACCGGGTTTTGGGAAATCAAATTATTCTCAACCAGTCTATTATATCCCAGTTGAACAATGGAATTCTGTACCCCAAGATTCAGGAAATCATTGTCTCGGGAAAAGTTACTTCACAGGATGGCATGTCTCTCCCCGGAGTTACCATCTTGGTAAAAGGAACTTCCCTAGGAACGGTAACGGATGTAAACGGGGAATACAGTTTGGAGATACCAGAAGGCAATGAGGTAGTTTTACTTTTTTCATCCATTGGATTTGTTTCTCAGGAAGTAAGGGTAAGCGGAAGGTCAATAATCGACCTGGTCCTGGAAGAGGATGTTCAAAGTTTAAATGAGGTGGTGGTAGTTGGATATGGTGAACAAAAGAAAACTTCTGTAACGGCTGCGGTTTCTTCTTTGGATGGAAAAGATATTGCTAATGTTCCAATTGCCAACATGAGTAATGCCTTGGGAGGCAGAATACCTGGGTTAATAGTTAGACAAACCAGTGGTGAACCCGGTAGAGATGCTAATAATATTTATATAAGGGGAGTAGCTTCTACTGGCAGTACGCAGCCTCTATTAATTGTAGATGGTATACCCCGGGATTTTCAAAATCTTGATCCAAATACGATTGAAAGCCTTACTGTACTGAAGGATGCAGCGGCTGTTGCACCTTATGGGGTTGCAGGAGCCAATGGCGTTATTTTGGTTACTACAAAAAGAGGCAAATCCGGCGTGCCTACTATTACTTATAATGGTTACTTGGGTTTTCAGAACCCTACTGTTTTGCCAGAGCTCCCTACTGCGTATGAGTATGCTTCATTAAAAAATGCTGCTAGTGTGAATGTTGGTGGTGAGCCTTTATATAATGAGTATAATCTACAAAAATTTCAAGACGGATCTGACCCTGATGGACATCCAAACCACAATGTTTATGATGAACTATTTGATACTAATACCCCCCTCAATAGTCACAATATAGAATTAAGTGGAGGAGCAGAGAGAGTAAAATACTATGCAAGTGTTGGCTATCAACACCAGGCAGGAATTTGGGAGCCAACTCATCAAAAAAGGTTTAATTATTCTATGAATATTGATGCGGATGTCACTAAAACAACAAAAATTTCTTTTGGTATAAACGGAAGGGAACAAACAAACAATGCACCACCTATATCCACTGGAAGGTTATTTGAATTGGTTCACTACGCATCTCCAATTAGACCTCTTTTATTCTCTAACGGGGAGAGCGGAGATTATATTTGGAATAATGTTCACGGAAGTGGTAGTTCACAGACTAATATTTCCCAATTATATACCCAACTTTCCCTTGAACAAGATTTGTCCTTTATTCCAGGTTTAAAGGCAAAAGGGACCATTGCTTTTGACCCAACAAATAGACGCAATAAAGCTTTCCGTACCCCGTCCCACCTTTGGTCAGTTGATACTACACAGACACCTTATGTGTTTATTGATGGGATTTTTGAACAAACTAAGCCTTCTTTGAGTCAAAGCATGGATTATGCCAAACAACTTACCTATCAAGCAAGCCTCTCCTACAGTGGAATGTTTGGCAAAAATCATATTGGCGGTTTAGTCCTATTTGAAGCCAAATCAAATGATGCCCTTGGTTTTGGGGCCACAAGAAGAAATTATAACCTCTTTGTTGATGAATTGAGCATGGGTAGTTCAAGTCAAGCGGATATCACCAATTATGGTACGTCATCAAGTGCCAGGCAAATGGGGGTGGTTTACCGTGCAACCTATAATTATTCGGAAAAATATTTATTTGAAGCTAGCGGTAGATATGATGGCAGCTACTTTTTTGCCCCCGAAAACAGGTTTGGATTTTTCCCAGCGTTTTCTGTAGGATGGAGATTATCAGAAGAAGAATTCATGCAAAATATACGTGGGGTAAATAATTTGAAAATAAGAGGTTCCTATGGTGAGGTAGGATCTTTAGCAGGATCCCCCTTTCAATATTTAAGTTTATATAATGTATCTGGCCCTGTCGCTGTTCTTGATGGAGAAGCAGTACAAGGAGCATCTGAGGGAATAGAATCTAATCCTAACATCACCTGGGAAAGGGCAAAAAAATCAAATATTGGTTTGGAAGTCATTTTATGGAAAGGGTTATTGCAAATTGAAGCAGATTATTTTTATGAAAAGAGATCCAATATGTTAACAAATCCGACAGTAGTAGTACCTGTCGAATATGGAGTAGGCCTTAGCCAGGTAAATGCGGGAGTAATGGACAACAGGGGTTTTGATTTCCTCATTAATTCCGACTACAGTTTTTCAAACGAGTTTCAAGTATCTCTTGGTGGTAATTTTACTTTTGCGAAAAACAGATTACTTGAGGTTTTCGAAACTTCTACCACATATAACAATCCAAATAGAAGAAGAACCGGGAGACCATTAGGTACGAGATTTGGGTATGAATCAATTGGTTATTTTCAAGTTGAAGATTTTGATGAAAATGGCAATTTACTCGATGGAATTGCGATACAACCTTGGGGTGAAGTATTTCCAGGGGATGTTAGATATAACGATCTTAATAATGATGGAAAGATTGATAATGATGACCGCACAATGATTGGGGTGGCTGATATTCCACAGATTATTTATGGAATATTTTCTAATATAACTTATAAAAGATTTGCTTTGGATTTATTGTTTCAAGGGGCAGGTAAAACTAATATTTATGGGCCTTCTGGTTATTGGCATCCTTTTAATAATGGACGAGGCGCTTATAAAAGCAATTTGGATTATTGGACACCCGAAAACCCAAATGCCTCTCATACCCGTATTACCCCCTCACCGACAGCAAATAATAATCAAACTTCTTCTTACTTGATGTTTAATTCTCGTTATTTAAGGTTAAAAAATATAAATTTAGCTTATTCAGTTCCTGAAGTTTTGAGTAGAAAAGTGGGTGTTCAAAACGCAAAAGTTTTTATCTCTGGCCAAAACCTTCTGACATTCACACCAATTATAAATTATGATCCTGAAATAATCAATTCCCAAGCATTAGATTATCCTCAGCAAAGAGTTATTTCTGCAGGGATTAACCTTACCATTTACTAATCTGAAAAAAAATATGAAAACTATATTTATATACCGAAGGGTCAAACTCGTAATTTCATTGCTCATGATGTGCGCTTGTTTAATCTCTTGTCAGGATTATTTAGAAGTTATTCCAAAAGAACAAGTATCGGATGTGATTCTTTGGGCTGAACAAGGGAACGCAGATCTATTTCTAAATGGAATTTATGGAAGTATTAGAGGCCCAATAGATTTTTTTGATCATGGGGACAATTATACGGATAACTCAATGAGTCAATACCTTTGGGCAGGAAGCAGACGTCTTTATGTTTTGGGAATTGAAACTCCTGGGACTCCTTCAAATCTGCAACAATGGAGTCAATATAACAACATCAGAAAATGTAATGTTTTTATATCAAATGTTGAAGCCTCTGACTTGGACGAAAATTGGAAAAAAACAAGACTAGCGGAAGCACGGTTTTTAAGGGCTTACTTTTACTCATTGCTCTGGACAACCTATGGAGGGGTCCCTCTTATTACAAATGTACTGGACCGAAATACCCAAGGAGATGAGATATTTAAAGCTCGGGCGACCGATGAAGAAACCTTTCAATTTATTATTGATGAATGTGCGGACATAGCTGAGGATTTGCCCCTGATTCCGGGAGAATCTAGAGCTAGTAAAGGTGCGGCAATGACACTAAAGGGCTGGTGTGAATTATTTAATGCCAGCCCATTAAAAAATACTGGAAATGATAAAGAAAAATGGGCTTTGGCAGCTGCCTCAAACAAAAGAGTGATGGATTTGAATGTCTATAGTTTATTTCCTGACCATGAAACCTTGCATTTTGAAAGTAACAATAATAATGTTGAAGTGATTTTTAACAAGACATACTTGGGTGGAACGAGTATTGGGAATAGCAGGTCAGGGTTACAACCAATCGGTGTGGTGGGAGGTGCTCAACAATCTTGGTCTGGGGTTAACCCTACTCAGGAGCTTGTGGATGAATATGCTATGGCTAATGGGTTACCCATTTATGATCCATCCTCAGGATATGATCCTCAAAATCCTTATGCCAACCGAGAAAGAAGGTTTTATAATGATATAAACTATGATGGATCGGAATGGATGGGTTTTGAGTCAGTTTATTGGACTGGTTCTGGAAGTTTAAATGAACTTGATTTAAATTTCGGAAGTACAAATAGGCCTGCTACCGTTTATCACCCCCGGAAAGGCATTGAGCCGCAATACTATATAAATGGCCATAATCGCCTTAGTAGTGCAAATTGGATCATTTTCAGGTATGCAGAAGTGCTTCTAAATTATGCTGAAGCACAAAATGAATCCATAGGCCCGGATGCCTCCGTTTATGATGCCATTAATGAGGTAAGGGCAAGGGTGGAGTTGCCTCCTTTACCCATAGGGCTATCGCAGAGTGAAATGCGCATAGCAATATATAGAGAACGAAGAGTAGAACTTTGTTTTGAAGATAAGCGCTGGCCTGATTTAATCAGGTTAAAATTGGCTGAGGAACTCATCCCAGGAACTGTACATACTATGAAAATCGAAATGGACAATGGTAAAAAAGTATATACCGTAGTTCCAACAGGAGGTAATAATAGGGCATTTGACCACGAAAAGAATTATATACTCCCAATACCAGAGTCGGCGATAGAACGTAATGATAAATTGGTACAAAACCCCGGATATGGAAAAAATTAATAGAAGGAATTTTATACAAAAATCGGCAATTTTTGGAGGAATGAATATAGCTGGAATAAACAGCCTTCCTTTCTCAGAAGTTATTGGCAATGGAAGGAATGGGCAGGAAATGGCGAATCTAACTACATATATTGCTTCCTATGACACAGAGTCTCAATCCTGTATAGACAACCTTGAAACGATTGTAAATATGCATAAAAAGCATAATATGCCTGCAACCTTTTTTATTGTTTCCAACATTTTGAATACAGACAATAAAAGCATGGTTAAAGAATTACTCGATGATCCACTCTTTGAAATTGCAAGTCATTCATTCAGTCACAGGGTAGTTTTGGATCATCCAGTTTGTGGAATGGCAAAAGATCCCAGCAAGGAAATTATTGAGAGCAAAAAAATTCTTGAGGATATTTTTGGAAAGGAAATTATTGGCTTCCGGACGCCTTGCGGGTATCCGGAAGGATTAAGAGGGGAAATAGAACTTCTGGAATTAGTCGGTAAGGCCGGTTACCAATACATAAGTACAATGTTATGGGGACCAGGTTTTTCACTTCCTGCTGATATTGTGGAATCTTTTTCCTATGAAAAAGAAGGATTTAAGGAGATATGGGAAATTCCAGGTCACGGGTGGCATGAAAATGTTTTAAAAGGGCATAGTAAAATTCATATTCCATTGGCTGTCTGGCCTACCAAATGGCCGGAGGTTGCGATTCCTAAACAGTACCTTGAAACACCTAAAGAGGAATTCGATATAAACCGGTATTTTATAGACACGGCCATTGAGAAAAATATTGAACATATAACTTTTATTTGGCATCCTTGGTCATTAGGTAGGTTTGATAAAGAAATGAAAATGTTGGACTTAACCTTTACTTATATAAATGAAATAGGTATAAAGACTGACACTTTTGAAGGTTTTTATAAAACTAAAGACTCCAATTAAATTTAAATATGATTAAGATATGCATTAATGTCATTTTGTTTTTTTTTGTGTTATTATTTTATTACAGCGCCATCGGACAAAGCTCCAACATAAAAGAAGAGTGGACATCATTATTCAATGGAAGAGATTTAGATGGTTGGAATGTTAAGATAACGGGAAATGAGATAAATGTAGATCCTAATAGTATTTTCCTTGTTGAAGATGGAATACTAAAGGTATATGATCACAAGAAAGACAAAGATGTGCAAATAGGCCATATGTTTTACAACAAGGCTTTTTCCTATTATAGACTGAAATTTGAATATCGATTTACAGGTAAACAGATCAGAGAACCATTCTGGGACACCCAATATGGAGGTGTGGTATTTCATGCTCAGTCACCTCAGAGTATGGGTGTTAAACAAGGTTATCCTGTTTGTTTGGAATTTCAGTTATTAGGAGGACTTGGTACAGGAGAACGATCGACTGGGAATGTTTGTACCATAGGCACAGTTGTAGAAAAAGAAGGGGAAATCAACCCGGCGCATTGTATTGATTCTAATTCTAAGACATTTGATGGGAACAGATGGATTAGTGCTGAAATTGTTGTGCTAGGGGATTCTCTGGTAACACATATTATTGAGGGTGATATTGTTTTAGAATTTGAGAAGCCACGGATCGGGGGTGGATTTGTTAACGAGGAATTTGATTGGGCCAAGGGGCATGTTGAGAATTCTGAAGAATGGATTCAGAAAGAAGGAACACTGCTGAATACAGGGCTTATTGGAATTCAGGCTCATGATCCAATGGAATTCAGAAAGGTAGAACTTCTCAATCTTGTTGGATGCAAAAATATTACATGTGAGAATTATAAGCCATATTATGTGCATAAGGGGGAGTGTTCCTGTTCTTAGACCTCAATAAAAACTTTAACCAGTTAACTCAATGAAATACAAAAATACATATGATGCCATCGTAATAGGAACAGGAATAAGCGGTGGCTGGGCAGCTAAAGAACTTTGTGAGAAAGGTTTAAAAACCCTCGTCTTGGAACGAGGCAGGGATGTGAAGCACATTGTTGATTACGAAGATTTGAAAGCCCCTTGGGAGTTGCCACACCGAGGGCTTAAGACCCAAGAGGATATCCGGCTGAGCCCTATCCAAAGCGGAGTTTATAACTTTAATGAAGTATCCCGGAAATATTTTGTTAAAGACATAGATCACCCCTATGAGCAAGTAAAGCCATTTGAATGGGCTCGGGGTTATCAAGTTGGTGGACGCAGTTTAATTTGGGGTCGCCAGTGCTACCGGCGAAGCGAAATCGATTTTGCAGCAAATTCAAAAGATGGCTATGGCGTTGATTGGCCAATCCGCTATAAAGACATTGCTCCGTGGTATGATTATGTTGAACCTTTTGTAGGAGTGAGCGGATCATCGGAGGGACTTCCACATTTACCAGATGGGAAGTTTCAGGCACCTATGCCCATGAATTGTGTCGAAAAAGAAGTAGCTTCAAGAGTGAAAAAAGGATTTACGGACGGACGCATGATTATCCATGGGCGAACCGCTAATCATACTCAGAGGATCGGAACCAGGGGGCCATGCCTATATAGGGGTAAATGCGAAAGTGGCTGTTCATATGGTGGGTATTTTAGTAGTAATTCCGCAACATTACCTGCTGCAATGGAAACCGGTAACATGGTGCTCAGACCTTTTTCAGTAGTAAAAGAAATAATTTATGACAATGAAAAACAAAGGGCCAAAGGGGTGAGGGTGATAGATTCGGAAACTTTTGAAGAGCATGAATATTTTTCTAATGTAATTTTCCTTAATGCATCGACCTTGAACACCACGTTAATCTTGTTAAATTCTGTTTCAGAAGCCTTTCCTGATGGATTGGGTAATGGAAGTGGTCAAATAGGGCATAACCTCATGGACATGCCCTATGGGGCAGGCGCACGAGGAAACTATGAAGGGTTTGAGGATAAATACACTTACGGCGCGCGTCCAACTGGAATCTTTGTTCCTCGCTTTAAAAATATTAATAAAGCCACAGAAACGAAAGACTTCCTTCGAGGCTATACCTTTCAGGGGGGTGCAGGCCGAGGACGAATTGGGAATGCCCCGGGTGTGGGGTTGGAACTAAAAGACAAGCTAAAAGAGGCAGGAGGGTGGTCCATGGGTATTACGGCTTGGGGGGAGCATCTCCCTTATTACGATAATAAGGTAACGCTTCATAGAGAAAAAAAAGACAAATACGGAATGCCAAATCTACAGATTGACTGTGAGTTTAAAGAAAATGAAAAGGCCATGTTGAAAGACATGATGAACAGTGCTGCTGAGATTCTGGAAATGGGTGGACTAAAGAATGTGGAAACCTATAACTGGGATAAAATTCCAGGTTCATGCATCCATGAAACTGGGACAGCCCGGATGGGATCGGATCCCACTACCTCGGTATTAAATAGATGGAATCAAATGCATGAGGTGAGTAATGTTTTTATAACCGACGGTTCTGCAATGGCTTCCTCAGGATGTACCCCTGGTCCGTCCATTACCTATATGGCATTAACTGCCAGAGCGGTCGATTTTGCAGTAAAGGAAATGAAAAAAGGAAACATTCGATAAAATTAAAAACGATGAAGAGAAGAGAAGCACTTCAAAAAGCAGGTTTCATGTTTGGTGGAACCATAGCAGGAGGCTCATTATTATTTCAAGCAGGGTTTAGATTTAACTATGGTGATGGGGAAGGTTTCTTTAACAAAGCTCAAATCCGCTTTTTGAATGAGGTTGGAGAGACAATATTACCAGAATCTGACACTCCAGGTGCTAAAGAAGCCAATGTAGGTGAGTTTATGTCTGTTGTGGTTAGAGACTGTTACGCCCCCCAAAATCAAAAAATATTTATCGATGGAATGGATAAATTAAACATCCTTTGTAAACATACCTACCAAAAACTATTTGTGGAATGTAATAGTGCACAGCGCACAGAATTATTATCAAAATTAGATAAAGAGGGGAGCGAGTATTTTAAATTGATGAAGAGCCTTACACTTACGGGTTATTTTACCTCTAAATTAGGAGCGACTCAATTTCTGAATTATTCACCTGCGCCTGGCAGATATGAGGGATGTACCACAGAACGTCCTTGGTAAAGATGATTTTCCTGGTCTTATTTCTGGTTTTTGATTTTCAGGTGGAATCGAATGGCTCATTGTCGCACCAGGAAGAGCCAAGGATAGTTCGTTTCCAAGTCCCCGTAAACGTTCATAGGACAGATACAAAAGAAGAGGAGTTAACCCTTTTGGACTCTGCATGCATATATTGGGACTGGGGTGTGTTAATGCTACCGGAAAATTATTCTGAAAAAGGTTTAGCTAAACGATTGATTATCCTTTGTCATGGAGCGGGAGGAACAGTGACAGGAAATGGAAGCCAGATTGAAAAGTTTACCTTGACGAAATACTTGGTTAGTGAAGGTTTTGCCGTAATGGATATGGCTGGATTACCTGAAAAATTTGCCCAGGAGGTTAGCATTAATCCATTTAACAATATGGGATCTGGCATTGCAGTACAATCTTATATTAAAGGATATCATTGGATTATTGAGAATTACAATATTAAGCGGGATGGGGTTCATCTATGGGGAGGAAGTATGGGGGGATTAACCAGCAATAATATACTATATCAGAGTCAAATTCCAGTTTTATCTCAGTCAGCTGCTTGTCCTGTAACAGATTTGTACAATCAGGCTTGGTTGTATCCTTGGAGCAATAATGCACCAAGAATAGCCATAGCAAAGTTATTCAACTTTTATGGTATGGATAAATATGAAAGAGAAAAAGTGCAAGGATTTAATCCAATATTAACAAACTCATGGCTAATAAACGGGGAGCGTTTTAAGATTCATGGGGTGCCTTACAAAATCTGGCATGCTGATGAAGATCCTATAGTGAATTATCAAGGCAGTGTAGATTTTGTGGATGCGATAAAGAGAACGGGAGGGTGGGCAGAATTAAGAACACTACATGCAGAAAGCCATGAACCCATGGATTTAGGTGAAACAGTAAAGCGCATTAGGTTTAATAATGAAGTAATCCCTATTACTCCTGTTGTCGAAGAGATGTATTTATGGATAAAAAGATTTGATTAAAATGAATATTAAATGACAAAGCTTAAAAATAATTTTTGTGAATGTTCACCAGATAGCATAGTATGATTAATAAACACTCAGAAAGGAATATCTTTAAAACCCAGGATAATTCCGGTAGGCGTGAATTTATGCGGAAGGCAGGTTTTGCCGGAATTTGGGTATCCACTTTTGGTGAATTAAAATCCGATTTCCCAGATATCCAATCGAAACATACTGAAGTTGGATACCCTTCTGACCACTGGAATTTGTTTGATGCCCATGTTCAGGTTGGTCGTCATCTTAAATTAAGAGAGAATGGGCTGCATACTACGCAGGATTTATTATCCGAAATGGACCATTATGGAATTGCTGAGGCCTTGGTGGTTGATAGTCTGAGCCGAGAAAATCATCCCAAAGATGGAAACCGGCGGATTTTGGAGGTCACAGAGAATAATCCTCGATTACATAGAGGTTGGTCTGCAATGCCTCCAGGTATAAAAAGTGAACAGATTCCCCCATATGATTTTGTAAATGAGATGCGGCGTCACCAGGTAGGTGCTTTGTTTTTATATCCTAACCAATATTTTTTTAATCTCTCCGATTGGAGTGTGGATGATCTTTTAGATCCGGTTTCTGAAAGTAATGTTCCGGTTTTTATTAATCCGGTAGAATCAAATGGACGAGGGGGGTCAGATGCAACCGATTGGGATGGAGTAGTGTCCCTTTGCAGACGTTGGCCCTCCATACCTATTGTAGTCAGTGAAAACCGCATACGTCGATCCCAGCGATTGCTTTACAAGGCCTTGGATGCATGTCCAAATTTGCACCTTGAAATTAGCGCATATTGGCTCCATCGGGGAATAGAATATATTACAGAACGATGGGGAGCGAGACGCCTACTTTTTGGCTCAGGCTGGCCTAACTTCGGGCAGCATATGACACTTGCTACTTTGACTACAGCAGAAATAAGCGACCACGATAAAAGAATAATTGCCGGGGATAATCTACGTGGATTGCTCAGTTGGTGTAAGCTTAAACATCCAGTAGTGAGTTTCCCTGATCCTGATGATGAATTTGTTGAATTTGGACGTTCCGGTGTTCGACCTGAGAAGATGACATTTTACGACGTTCATGGGCATCTCGGAGAGAATAATGCACATTATCATGTTCCTGCTTCAACGATAAAAGAAGTGGTTAAGGACATGGATCGATTAGGGCTTAACAAGGTGTGCGTCATGAGCTTTGCAGGTGTATATAGTGATGAAATTTTTGGTAATGACATTGTTGGAAAGGCAATAAAAAAATTCCCGAATCGGTTTATAGGCTTTACTTTATTGAGCCCTAACAGAGGTCGAAAAGAAATGTTGCTTGAACTTAAACGCGGAGAAAAGTTGGGCATGCGTGGAATTAAGTTGATTCCTTCTTATCAGGGATACCCTGTTGATGGACCACTCATTGATGTGGCCTGTAAATGGGCAAATGAACATCGGCAAATAATTATCAATCATGATTGGGGGTCACCATCCCAGATGCAGCGTTTAGTAGAGAAGTATCCAAATGCATGTTTTATTACTGCCCATACAACAACCGCATATGCTGATATAATGAAAGACCATCCCAATATGTTTGTATGCTCCGTCCCATTATTAAAACCCAGAGGATGTGAAGAGGTAGTTAAGGCAATAGGAGCTGATAGGTTTTTGTTTGGAACAGATCTACTTGATTTACCGATTGCATGGAACCTTGGACCAATAATATTTGCAAGGATCAGTACTCAAGAAAAAAGGCTGATTCTTGGAGAAAATTTAAAGAATATTTTAGAGAAATATAGTTTACCAGTATAATGTTTGTCCCAATAAACCTTTCGAGACTTTTTCTGAAAAAGCCAAAAAACTTTAGTGTTTGGCTAATATTGAGAATAGATTTGGAATAGTAAAACTCAACATCAAAAAGATAAAATGAAAATAAAAAAGCAAAAAAAATTTCCGATCAAATTTCTGCCTTTAATCCGATATCGGAGGACTTTCTTCCTGATAGCCTGCTGTATATTGTTATTTCAGGAGGCGTCTGCGCAGGATTTTAGGGCTGCGGTGGTGAAAGTGGATATTACCCCAGATACACCCCAAATGCTGTTAGGATACCAAGCCCGTGAGTCCACGGGTGTTCACGATAATATTTTTCATCGTATTATTGCACTTGATGACGGTGAAACTCAGTTTTTTATCATCTCTACAGATATTTGTCTCGTTTCCCCTTCTCAATACGATAAGGTGGCTGCTCAACTACAAGAGAAACATGGAATTGATCCCATAAATTTATGGTGGGCCGCTACCCATACCCATTCCGCTCCTGAAGTTGGCCCCGCAGGCTTACCCTCTATTTTTTTAGGAGACCGTTATAAACATGAATTTGATAAAGCGTATACTTCATTAGTTGAACAAAAGTTAATCAATGGAATTATTGAAGCTCGTGATCAGTTAGCTCCGGCAAAATTGGGGGTTGGCTGGGGATATTCCAATGCCAATATTAATCGCCGGGCACGGGATGTTGATGGAAAAACCTCCTTGGGAATGAATCCAGATGGACCTGTGGACAGAAGAATTGGGCTGCTTCGTATTGAGAAAGCAGATGGGAGCTTAATGGCTATAGTTGCCAATTATGCCATACACGGAACTGTAATGAGCGGTCAAAATTTAGCTATAAGTGGAGATGCTCCGGGAATCGTTTCAGAATATGTAGAGGAAAAAACAGGAGCACCCCTTCTTTTTATCAATGGAGCCGCAGGAAATATCGCCCCGATTTATAGTGTTTATCCCAGTCCAGAAGCAGGCCGGTTGAAACAGTTTAAAGTGCTTTTAGGAGATAAAATATTGGAAGCTAACAAATATATAGCTGCGACAGATTCCCATGTAACCCTTAAATCTGGAGGGACCGTTATTGAAATACCACGTAAAAAAGACTTGGGATGGCCTTCTGATCTTGATAATTATACACGGACTACTAATGCAGGTATAAATATGGTTCGGCTTCCCATCAGGTTTTTAAAGATTAATGAAGATGTAGCAATTTGGAGTGCGCCACTGGAATTGTTTTGTGAGCTTTCCAATGAGATACGGGATAAATCTCCCTTTCCGTACACTTTTTATTTTGGTTACACAAACGGATGGCTGGGTTATTTGTTAACAGAAGAGGAGATTAAATATGGTGGATATGAACCTTCTGTCTCTCCCTTTTCTCCGGCAGCAGGAAAAATGCTTGTCGATGGGGTGAGCAGTTATATTGAAGGGAATATGAAAAGAATTCCATAAAAAGCAATTTGAAAATTGCATTTGGTGAGATTATAGCTTATTTCAAAATGACTATTGCCGTTAAATGAGTAAGTAAAAAGGTTTAAAAATAAGAATTATATTAAACATTAAATTATAATGAAAAGTAAATACTGCTATGCTTATCGTTTTTTTTATATTCTACTATTTTTCCATGGTTCACTGATAGGATTGGTCAGTTGCCAAAACCAATCAAATTCTATAGAAAACAGAGATTTGGAGTACGCTTTATCCACTTTTGAATTGGAAGAAGGTTTTCAGATTGAACTGGTTGCGGGTGAGCCTTTGGTTGCTGATCCGGTCGATATGGAAATTGATGAAAATGGGCGGCTTTATGTAGTAGAGATGCATGGCTATCCTCTGGATGTCAGCGGTTCCGGAAAAGTAAAAATTTTATCTGATACCAATGATGATGGCATCATGGATCAAAGTACTGTTTTTGCCGATAGTTTGATTATGCCAACGGGTATAATGAGATGGAAACAGGGTGTAATTGTGACGGATCCCCCCCATGTATATTATCTGGAGGACAGCAATGGGGATGGAAAAGCAGATATCAAAGAAAAAATGCTCACTGGATTTGCCCTTTCTAATCCTCAACATAATATGAATAGCCCAAAAATGGCTTTGGATAACTGGATTTATTTGGGCCATGAACCGGCTGTAACTACGACCATATATGAGGAAAAATTCGGTGATAGAGGGTCTGAAGTATATTTTCCGGAAAATCCCTCAGGCAAGCGGCTCCCTCAAAATGCGGGAGGAAGAAGTATCCGGTTTCGCCCAGATAATTTTGACCTTGAACTATTGGGCAGCAGGACTCAATTTGGCCACACAGCAGATGAATGGGGGCATCGGTTTTTAATCAACAATAGCAATCACGTGATTCAGGAAGTTATTTCCGCCGATTATCTGGACCGCAACCCTTATTTGTTGATTACCGACGTGACACAATCCGTTTCTGATCATGGAAGTGCAGCAGAGGTATTCCCCATCACCAAAAATCCCCAGCATCAACTTTTAACCGATTTGGGGGTAATGACCTCCGCATGTGGCATTACTGCCTACTTGGGGGCTGAATTTCCAATGAGGTACCAAAACGCCATGTTTGTTGCCGAACCTGTAAGCAATATTGTACATGTGGATATTTTAAAAGAAGACGGGACGGGCTTTACGGCATCCCGAGAGCATCCCGAAAAGGAATTTTTGGCATCTACAGATGCTTGGTTCAGACCCGTGAATATGTATGTGGGGCCGGATGGGGCCTTGTATGTACTCGACTATTACCGTCAAATTATAGAACATCCGGAATGGATGGCTGAGGAGGTTGTGAATTCCGGGGCTTTGTATAACGGGACAGATAAAGGAAGGATATATAGAATTTCTCCGACGGGGACAGCGCCAATTGACTGGTCCGAAAAACTAAACCTTGGTACTTCATCCAATTTATCCCTTGTCAAGCTACTTTCCCATAAAAATATCTGGTGGAGAATGACCGCTCAAAGAATGCTGCTGGATAGAAAGCCCAATGAAATGCAGGGCGATTTGCAGGAAATGGTATCGAAGGACCCCAACCCTTTGGGAAGATTGCATGCATTGTGGACCTTACACGGCCTCGGCCAATTGGATAAAGATATTTTAATTAATGCTTTAAAAGATCCTGAACCAAGGATAAGAGAAAATGCCATTAAAATTGCTGAGGGCTTCTTAAATGATCATCCTGAACTTGAAAAGGAATTATATGGATTGGCCTCTGAACGGGATCCAAAAGTAAGGTTCCAGCTACTTTGCACCTTGGGATTTGTTGAAACAGAGAAAGCATTTGAAATAAGGAAAAATTTGTTGTTTGAGGACATTGAAGACCGTTGGGTTCAATTGGCGGCTCTTTCAGCACCTTTTTCCCAAAGCAGTCAACTGATAGAATCGGTATTGGCGAATTATACCAATGAAATTCCTGCTTATGGAGCATTGGTCCAAAAATTGGCTTCCATGATTGGGGCAAGCGAACAGCCAGAAGCCATTTTCGCCATGATACAAAGAGGGACACAGATCAATCCAGAAAATGATTATTCCTGGCAAGCACCATTGTTAAGAGGCCTGGC
>JBBDSB010000626.1:0-1645 GCA_040905205.1 Cyclobacteriaceae bacterium | reverse complement strand
GAGCCTTATAAGGAAATTTTAATTGGTTTGGTAGAGGCCAATGAACCTTTGCCTGTGCAGCTTTCCGCTTTTAGAACCCTTAGTCTGGTTCAGGATGAAACTATATCCCATTTGGTTTTAAAACGGTGGGAAAGTTTTACCCCGGAGCTTAGAGATGCTGCCATTAATGCGATGTTGACAAGTAAGGACAGAATCAATGCTTTATTGGATGCCTTGGAAAATGGATTAATCCAAAAAACCAATATAGGTTGGCGAAGGAGTGTGCGTCTCATGGCCGACAAGGATGAATCCATCAGGGTTAGGGCAAGATCGATCATTAACAGGCCTGTGGAGGAAAGTGAAAAGATTATTGAAGCGTATCAAGAAGCGTTAACCTTCAAAGGTTCCATTAAAGAAGGGGAATTGGTCTATCAAAAAAATTGTGCGATTTGTCATAAGATGGGAGAAAATTCCGGTTTGGCATTTGGGCCTGATCTGTCTTCCTTGAAGAATAGAAGCGCATCAAATATTTTGAGTGAAATTTTAGACCCTAATTTATCCATTGCAGATGGGTATGACTTATGGGTAGTGGAATTGCAAAATGGGGATATCAGGCAGGGACTAATATCATCAGAAACACCCACAGCAATTAACCTCCGCAGTGCAGGGGGAATGGATGAAAATATTTCAAGATCTGATATTAAGACCTTAAAAGTATTGGATATGTCTGCCATGCCAATCGGTCTTGAACAAAGTATATCCAAGCAGGAAATGGCCGATTTGCTTGCTTTCATCCGTAAAAGTGGATAAACATTCACCTTTCACTTTTGGCCGGCTGGTCCAACTGGATTCTTAAATTAACATAAAAAAAGGTAATGATACATTTAAAAAATAATAAACGGTCTCTACTCCTTATAGTGGCTCTTGCCATACAAGTGGTTTGTTTTGCGGAAAAAAATAAGCCGCTTAATGTCGGGGTGGCTAAAATAGATATTACACCTGAGATACCTGTTAGGTTAACAGGCTATTCCAGCCGTGACGACCCATTTCAAGGGGTCCACCACCAACTTTGGGGGAAAGCGATGGCATTTGGAGATGAGAAGACAGGTTATTCGATAATCATCACCGTAGATTTGTTAGGCATTCCTCATAAGATTACTGAGAAGGTCAGGTTGGCCTTGGCTGATGAAATTGGGATCTTACCCGCTAATTTATCAATTTGTGCCTCGCATACCCACAGTGGGCCCCAGATTGGAAACATCGTTTCCCATTTTCATAAGCCCTTGAGCCCCGATGAATTGGCCGAAATTTCTATATATGCATTGGGACTTATACCGAAACTAAAAGAAGTGGCATTAAAAGCGGTTAATAATGCAAGTCCATCTTATGTTTCCTGGGGTCAGGGGGAAGTTGGATTTGCCATCAATAGAAGAACTTCCATCAATCCGGATGGTGTAACGGATCATTCACTGCCCTTAATGAAAGTGAGCAACCTGGATGGTGAAATCAGGGCCGTCCTGATCAATTACGCCTGTCATGCGGTCACCTTAGGACCATTAAATAATGTGGTTCATGGAGATTGGGTCGGAGAGGCTCAAATTCAGATGGAAGAAAATCTGCCTTCAGGCACTATTGCCATGATAGCGATTGGTTGTGGGGCAGATCA
>JBBDSB010000625.1:0-2827 GCA_040905205.1 Cyclobacteriaceae bacterium | reverse complement strand
ATTTTAAGGAGGATACTGCCTAGCAAAATAAACGTCATCTAGAATCGAACTCAGTAAATAACTTCTTGTTAGAAAGATATATATAGAACCAGCAGATCTTTAAATTAATAGTTTTCAATATATTCCCGGATCAAAAAGCCAACGGTTTCTTTTTCAGATTCAAATTTTTTAAGCAAAATTCCCACTTCTTCTTCATTAAAATCAGAGAGGCTTTCCAGATTCAGGGAAATTTCGTACAATTTATCCAGGCCGGCTGTCAAAGCAGATCCTTTAAGCTTATGTCCTTCCGTACTCAAGCCAACGGGGTTTTTTTTCTGAGCCTGTTGTTTAAGGATTTCATGGGAATGATCCAATTCTGATAAAGTTAGTTGAAGGACTTCCTTGATTATTTCGGGCTCTTCTCCCAAATATTCTTTAACTTTTTCCACGTTAAAATGCGATAATTCAGCGTTATTATCCGTAATTTCCAGCGATTGACTAGAAGTACCATTACCCGAGTCTGGGACTTCATTGATATGAAGCCATCTTTCAAAAACTGCCCGGATACTTTTTTCGATGATGGGTTTTGGAACAAAATCCACCATTCCTGATTCCAGACATTTTTCCCTTTCACCTTTTACATTTCCGGCCGTGATGGCTATTATTGGGATTTCCGCCAACTTTGGATTATTTTTTATTTTTTTTGTCGCTTCGTGGCCACTCATTACCGGCATTTGTATGTCCATAAAAATAATGTCGGGATGGTGTGCTTCTGCCATTTCAACGGCCCCATGCCCATTTATAGCCTCGAGTATTTCAGTTTGGGGAGATATTTTCAGGACCAACGTTTTTGTCAAAAACATATTGATGGCATTGTCCTCGGCGATTAAGACCTTAAATTTATCTTTAAAAGGGAGGATGGTTTTTTTTTCAAATGTTTTTACTTGTGTCGGGATTTTGGAATCCAATTGAACCAAGGCAGAAAATAGGTCTTTAATTTTGATGGGCTTGGAAAGTTTGAAGCGAATGTTAAACTCCCGGCATTTTGTATGAATATACTCATCTTCTGCGGAACTGTGCAGCAGTAAAACCGGGAGGGCGGATTTTTCACCGTCAAAATTTTCCCGGATTTTCTGAACCGTTTCCAATCCATCCATATAGGGCATGTTCAAGTCCATCAAAATGGCATCATAATCGGCATTGTTTTCAATCTTCTGCAAGGCTTCGAAACCATTATGGGCTTCATCCATTTTGATTTCTTTCAAAGAAAACATTTCTTTTAAAATAAGACGGTTGTTTTCATTGTCATCTACGACAAGGACTTTCTTTACATAACTGACATCCGCTTTTCTGATGCCATTGCCATTTTCAGTTTTCAGTTCGATATCAAAATAGAAACAGCTTCCTTGATCCAATTTACTTGTCAACTGTAATTCACTTCCCATCATGGCCAATAATTTATTGGATATGGTTAATCCCAGTCCTGTACCACCATATTTTTTGGTCGTGGATCCATCTTCTTGCGCAAAAGCATCAAATATTTTTCTTTGTTTGTCCTCTGAAATTCCTATGCCTGTATCTTTTACCTCAAAGCGGAGTAAAGACCTGCTTTCGGGTTTGTTTTCTAATTTTTTGATTTTAAGCTCAATTTCCCCTTTATTGGTGAACTTTACAGCATTTCCCAAAAGATTAATCAGAATCTGCTTCAGTCTAACATCATCGATATGAATAAATCTGGGAAGGTCTTTCGATAAATTGAGCAACATTTCAATGCTTTTTTTCTGAGCCTGAAAGGAAACCATATCAGTGGCCTGCCCTGCCAATTCAAAAATATCAGTTTTGTTGATATCCAGTTCCAGCTTACCGGCCTCAATTTTTGAAAAATCCAATATATCGTTGATAATGTTCAAAAGGGTATTGGCGGATTGGTTGACAATGTCGATGTATTGATTTTGAACCTCAGTCAGTTCTGTTTTAAGCAACAGATCGGTAAATCCAATTATTCCGTTTAATGGCGTTCTGATTTCATGGCTCATGTTGGCCAAAAATTCGGATTTGGCCAAGCTGGCTTTTTCAGCCAATTCTTTCGATAAAATGAGTGTTTTTTCCAGAAAATTTCTGTCAATGGCATTGGAAATGCTATTGGCAAAGCTTTTTAGCAAGGAAAGCTCTGCTGGAGACCACTCTCTTTCGGCTTTGCATTCATCATAGCCTGCAAATCCCCAAAAACCCTCTTTGGTAAAGATGGGGATAGCAAGAATAGATTTGATATGCTGGTTTTCCAAAAATTCCCGTGTGGAAGAATCCGCTGGCATTTTTGACAAAATGGCCTGAAAAATCTCATTTTTTTCCATTGGCTCCAGAAATTCCCCAAAGTATTCCATGGGTATTTCCTGCAAATCCGGATTGTTGATTTGAGCATCCACATCTTCGGAACTCCACTCATACCGTTGTGAGGTGACTTTACTTCCGTCATCCTTTAGCCCATTTTCAAAGAAATATACCCGGTCCACATCAGCTGCTTTTCCGATCAGCTCTAATGAATTGGATATGGCTTCGTAAAGGTTGCGGTTGGAGAGCAGTTCATCGGTAGCTTTTGAAATGGAAGAAAGCATTTGTTCCTTCTGTATGAGTTGATTTTCCTTTTTTACCTGATCATCAATATCCTGGATCGTTCCGAACAGGTACAAACATTTTCCTTCTTCTATATGGGCATCTCCAATGGTCCTTACCCAGATTTCTTTACCTTGGGCCGTTATGATTTTTAACTTTTCATCCCAAGCTTTCCCGTAATCCCTTGCCAGGTTCACCAGTTCATTGATCCTTTCTCTGTAAAAACCTTCCTTAA
>JBBDSB010000624.1:0-2840 GCA_040905205.1 Cyclobacteriaceae bacterium | reverse complement strand
CAAATCCTGTTTATCCATGGTCCGACATTGCAAATGTCGAACAGCTCGGCTCCGCTACTCCAACTCAAACAGGTAAAGTTGACTTGGGCTCGGCAGGGGTTCGGGGTGGGGACGGTCCCTGTTACGGGGCAGGGTCTCCCATTTAAGGACGTAAGTTTTGCCATTTTCAGGATGCCCCATATCCGAAGCAGAACGGACCTCTAAATCGGGGAAATCATCTTCTGGCACCAAACCTGAGGTGTAGGATTCTGGCTTTAGGACTTCCCCAATTGGCTGCATGTCTTTGTCCAGCAAAATAGTGCCATCGCCATATTCCACATGATGGTAGCCCAATTCGTAATGGCCATCTTCCCGCCTTTCAAAGGCCCCCACCCGAACTTCAAAATCAATGCTTCCGCGACCTGAGAATTCCCAACGATAATTCCAATCCGTTACCTGCCTGGAAGTCCAATCTCCATCTTTGGCCCTGGCTACATAAAATTGAAGGTTACCAGCTTCATCGTACTTGTGATAAGCCATCAGGGCATTTTGATTTTCATCCAGGCAAAGCTTAGCGGCCAGGTTGATGATACCGCCGCCCGGGGGTATGGGGTCAACAATCACCGATTCCTGGTCAATGGTTACCGGGATGCTTACCGGTTCACCGAAGGCATTGTACCAGTTTCTCATGTCCGGACTTTTGATATAGGAAAGGTCATGGTTGGTTTCGCAATCAGGCGTGTCCCGCCATACCCAATACATGTGGTACCAGTCATCTTCGTGAAGTGTAGGCTGAGAGGCATAGGCATTCATTGCTCCCTTTCCATCTGTTAAGGGGCTGTCCAGCAACCGTTCCCATTTTCCGGATGCTGTATTGTAGATGTTATAAATCTCATTTCCATTACCACTTCCCCCATCCCTGTAATGAAAAATCAGTTCACCTTCCCTGGTAGTCATGAATTTAGGATAGGTACAACGCTCCTCGTCCCTGCCCACCATTTCCATCTCCTGTTCCAGGGAGCTGATATCATTTGGCCTGGTGGATTTAAAATAGGTAATCGGATGCACATGCATATTTCCGGATAGGTGGATATACCCTTCCTTGTCTATGCCAAACGTAACGGAATTGTGGCTGTCCCAATTGAGAATGGTACTGGTTCCCGCTCCTTCTTCCCTATCAAAAACCGGAAGGTGGTGAAGATCAAATTCATCATCATCCAGGTTTCGCTGGCCTACAGTCATATGACGGTCTGCATTATAATAGGCAATGTATTGCCTATTCCCATGGGTCATCAGGGAAAAACCTACGGGGTGCCCTGCCCAAACTTGGTCTATAGGTAGGGTTTCCTTCAAGACCTTTCCCTGATCTCTTTCATCGATGATAACAGGTCCTTCATCCTGTTTCTCGGAACAGGATAATAAAAATGCCACCATTATACAGAAAGGAGTAAGAAAATTTAATCGCTTCATCATTTTTCCTTTTTTATTAACTCTTTTTTAATCCCATTCCACTAAATCTTTAGCCTCTTCCTTTACTTTTCCCAAGGCATTTTCCGGCACGAGAAGTACTTGAAATTTCAGTTCTTCACCAGGTTCAGCGTTATATTCGAAACCTACCATTTCGGTGCCCGGGTTGGGCGCATCGTAGTCTGTTTTAGGGTCAGTGCTATAAGTTTTCCATTGTACACCTTCCAATCCAAGAATGATTAGATGGAGCTTTTTGCCATCTTGGGTCAATAGGGCTTTATCCCCGTCTAAAGCTACTTGTGCCGGGGTCAGCATGTTCCAACTGATATGGGATGGGGAATCCTTGTTCCTGATTTCATCCCTGACCAAAACATAAGCTTGATCCACAATGGCCACTCCCCTCTGAAATTTTTTCAGTTGATCTCCATAAACGGATGTCACATCGGAAACAGCAAAGGGAAAATCATCGGAAGTACCGTGTTGATCAATTTTGGCATAGCCGTCCACTCTTTGTAATTCACCGTCTATGGTGAGGGTATTGTGGACATAGTTGTTAAGGCGAAAAACGGTCCATCTTTCCGCATCCTGCGTCCTTCCGAAGAGTTGAATCCCTTTGGACTCCAAAGATTCATAGTTCTGGCTACCAAAATCCATGGCCCAGCGTACACCGTCTGCTTCCATGATAAAAGAGCCTACATCCATGTGACCATGGTTCACGGAAGGAGAACCGGCCTTGAAACCCAAATATATGCCATTTGGATCAGTCCAGGAAGTCCTCATCAGGGCCACGGGATTGGCACCCTGCCCCACCCACACCTTCTCCTCAGGCACAGGTATTTTGTCCAGGGGGATGTTTTTTCCCCAAATTAGGGCAGCTGGAAGTATGCGGTTTCGGGTCAATCCACTTAAATCTTCCTGGTCAAGGTAATTTCTTTCTACCCAAAGCAGGGAAGGCTGATCTTTTTTCTGGGCAAACCAAAACATGGCAGGAGTCAGATTCCCCTTGCCACTGCCGGCATCTCCCCAATTGTAAGCATAACCGGTAACCCCGGACATGTGTTCATAAAATCCGGCCGTTTCAAGAAAACCGGGGGTGTCGCTTAAGCCAAAGTCCGTTCCATAAATTTTCTCCAGCACATCCAGAAACAATACATTAAAGGTAGTTCCATATCCCCAGTAGCCGTATCCTTCAGGGTAAGCACCATCAGGCTGGTAATCATCCATGGCTTTGGCAATGGTTTCCACCGCCCGCTGAAGGGTACGGTGCGCCAGGTCAGGATGATCTTCATATACGGCTAAAGCCCCGTAAATCATCCCTGCATTGCATACCTGATTCCAGTTATGGGTGGCATCTAAAAACCAATTGTATTCCTCATTGTAAGAGGGTTCCAAAC
>JBBDSB010000623.1:0-2840 GCA_040905205.1 Cyclobacteriaceae bacterium | reverse complement strand
TAAAAAGGATAGCGGTAAATAATATCATTATAGCATTTTCCCTTATTCAAACTAGAAGGCTTTCAAGGTGCTTTATGTTTGGAAAAAGTTCCCAATTCCTCAATCCAATAACCTGAAGGATAGCTTTCCCTTTTTCTTGCTGTCCCTAAATTGGGTTTGGATTTTTCCGGAAAAAACCGGAGAAGTCTTGCCCTAATTTTCATGGTTTTATGAACCATGAACTCCAGCAAGGATGGAGGGTCTGGAAATCCCATTGCCCAGCGTAAAGGCTGATCCATCAGACAATAAGCCAGAGGCCTTCCCCAACCATAAAGCCATTTGGGAAGGTAAAACCCCAGCAATAAATCCAGGGTTTTCATGCCAACAAGGCGGTTGGAAGGGTGAAAAACGAAATACCTTCTTTCATATTCCAAATTAAAAGTTTCAAATTCCGCCAGATTCTTCGGAATATTTTGAATTTTCATTCGCTTAGCCAATTCTCTGTAATTGATATAAATGGCCTCTTTTTCCAACGAAGTAAAGGCCCTCCAACCCCATTTTTCTATCCAGCGGATGGGTTCGAAAATAAAGGTGGAAAGTACATAAAGGTAATCCTCATTGGCAATCTTAAAATGACCATGCATGGCATTCATACGGTCAATGGCCGCTTTGCCCCTCTCACTTTCCTTTCCATTTTGCAAAATTTCGTAAAGGATCAGTTCTGTATCATCATAACGTTTGCGGGTTCTATGGGTAAATTCACCTGTTGCCGCCAGTAACCTGGAAATGGAAGGAACAGCAAATGTCCTGAAAAGGGCAAATTCCAGGGCCTTTTCCATATCCCAGGGAAAACAATGAAAGGTCAGCAAAAAAGCGATGTGCTCATGATCGGTTTCGGGGTGCATTTCTGCTATCCTGGCTGTATAAGGTTTAATTTTCATGCATATAGGGAATTCGGTTTCACAATTTAGGCAACAACCTCTTTTCATCAAAATAAGCAGGTTGAACCATCTGCTTAAAAATAATGGGTGGATGGATGATTTGCCTAATGAATTCCTTATTTTTCCGGCATTAACATAAAAATCATGCGAAAATTACTATTAATTATAAATATTTTCACCGTCCTTTCTCCCCTCTTGGCCCAGGAAAATAAGGATGCCCAATGGAAAATATTCCAATCTGCAACGGGGAAAACCACTGAACTCCCCGGGCTGTTGAAGGCCACAGAGGAGGTAAATATTATTGTCTTCGGGGAGGAACACAATGACAGCCTTGCCCATGTGATTCAGGAACAACTTTACCGGGAAATGTTAGACAAATACCAAAATGTCACCTTAAGCCTGGAAATGTTTGAAAGGGATGTGCAATTGATTATGGATGAATACCTGGCAGGGTTGATTACCGAGGCCAAACTGAAAGAAGAAGGCCGTGCCTGGACCAACTATGCCGATTATGCTTCCCTGGTGAAACTTGCCAAAGGAAAAGGACAAAATGCAGTGGCTGCCAACGTACCCGGAAGATATGCCAATATGGTCAGCCGATTGGGTTTGGGCACCCTGAATAAGCTGGACCGTAAAGCAAAAGGCTATTTTTCAACATTTGACCTGCCAAAAGATAATGACCCTTACCTAAAAAAGTTTACCGAAGTCATGGGCAATCATGGCCAACACATTGGCCCGGAATTTTTTCATGCCCAAATGCTTAGAGATGCCACGATGGCAGAAAGTATTCTCAGGGCCTGGCGGAAAAAAAGGAATACAAAAATCCTCCATCTTACCGGAAAATTCCATAGTGATGAGGGCTTAGGAACGGTTAGGGAATTGAAGAAAAGGAAGAAAAACCTAAAGGTGCTGACGATCTCCTGTTTTCCGGCAGAGGATTTTCAGGATCCCAATTGGATCACCTATAAAAACAGGGCTGATTTTATCATCCTCACAAACACCGGGGGAAATAAGGGCGACTAAGGATTTTCAATCAATAATGATTCTCAAAGTATTAACAACCAATAAATACTTTATTTTAAAGCCCTTTGTTGTATTTTAGGACTAAGGTAATAGGTAGAATCGATTTGGAATTCATCAGGATTATCCACTCTGAACCACTGGTAGCCCGTACGCTTACCTTCATGTTCATTAAAGATAAACATCACTTCGTTCCCTCGTTTTTTGAAAACCTTTGCTTGAGGTTCAAGTACTGGGTAGTTGGTAGAACATGCAGCGCAAAGTAGTAGCGATAAAATAAAAATTGGTAGTTTATTCATGTTGGGGTTTTAAGAATAGTTGAAGAGGAATAAATTCCGTTACGGAATCGGCGGGGATGTAATTCAGCAGAATGTTATTGCTTAATTACACCCTCATCTTTTTTCACAGGGCTTAATCGGCAAAAGGGTCAATGACATAACAGAGAGCATTATAATTGTAGGGTGTAAATAACCATTAAGGAACCAATCAAATTTTGATATGGGTTGATTATTTGGATTTCAATTGGCGTATTTCGTTTTTATGGGTTTAAAATACATTTTCAAATATATTAAAAATAATATCATCTAAAAAATTTAATTCACATCATTTATAATTAAAATTTGAAATTGAAATCCAATATAATTAATCTATTAAATCGGAAATTATCATAGAAACAAAAATTAGTTCTTATTATTATATTATCAATTTATAATATAATTAACAGTTAAAGGTCATCCCTTTTTTATAAAAACTTAAAATTCTAATTTTCTATTCTATTAACACAAATAATTATATGTTATTTCATAAAATTAATTTAAATAATTGAGTAACGATGCGAGGTAAAGAATCTAGATCGAATTCGTTTTCCTTATCACCGATCACTAAATCACTTATCACTTA
>JBBDSB010000622.1:0-17331 GCA_040905205.1 Cyclobacteriaceae bacterium | reverse complement strand
GATAACCCAATGTTTTAATGATCCCAGCCCACCCGCATTCCTCCAGAATCCTCTCGATTGATGCATTTAGAGGATTCGATATGTTATTGATTATTTTTGCCGATCGGTTTTTTGCTTCTTTGCACCGAGGGGCAGACACCGCATTCACCGGATTTCTTGCCCGGCAATTTGAACATCCCGAATGGTTTGGATCCACATTTTACGACATCATCATGCCTTTGTTCCTGTTTGTGGTGGGTGCGGTGATTCCCTTTTCGCTTTCCCAGCACATGCAGCATCAAAGCAGCAAGGGCCAGCTTTACAGCAGGCTGATCAAAAGATTCGTTATTCTTTTTATTCTGGGCTGGATTGTTCAGGGAAACCTGCTGGCCCTGGATGCCGGCCAATTCAAGGTCTTCAGCAATACCCTGCAAGCCATTGCTGTGGGATATGTGTTTTCCTGCCTGGCCTTCATTCACCTGAGCCGTAACGGCCGCTACCTGCTCTTTGCGGCTTGTTTGGTGGCTTATGTGCTCTCCCATGTGATAGATTTTCCGGCCATCGCCAATGACCTGCTTTTCGGATTGGAACAATACAGTGAATCCTGGTACCCTGTATGGACCAGCATTGGTGGGTTTGCCTTGCTTTATACCTTACTATGGTATTTGTATGTGAACAAAACCTTTATTAAGGTATGAACCATTCTATCAACTTGAGCAAGAAAAAAACAACCCATTGCATGCTTAAACCTATGAACTGTCTATCAAGTAAGTATATTTTGGGACTGATTTTTCTATATAGTTTTTCGGATAATGCCTTTTCTCAGACCGGAAAAGATGTATGTATTGGTGTATTGGTTTCTGCTGCAGAGCTGGCCGAAATCCGGTCCAAAGCGCTTAAAGGAGTGGAACCTTATAGGCAAAATTACAAGGAATTCCTTCATTTTACCGACAGCCTGATGGAAACTTCCTTACAATGGCCGAAGTTGCCTGGAGAAGTGGTCATTTCAGGCCGGAGCTCAACCGATCCCATACAACTAAGTTCTACAGGCGCAAAATTGGCTTATGGCACGGCCATTGCCTGGCACCTGACCGGGGAAGAAAAAAATTTGAAGTAAACTAAAAAGGTTAGTGTCTAAAATCACCCTTTTACATTTCATGTTTTTATTTTTTTAAAAAACTCATCATCTCCGAAATCCAGAGCGGATAAAACGGCAATTTTATTACAGCGTAAAGATTTTATTCCATTTCCCTTCTTAAAATGTACTTTGCTTTGACCAATTGATTTTTGACCGTATTTTTTGAAATCATCAAAATGTCTGCAATCTCATTATAAGATTTCTTTTCAAAATAGTTCATCTCCAAAATCTGCCTTCTTTTTGGCGAAAGGTTTTGGATGATCAGTTCCATTTTTGATAAGCGCTTTTCTTTCACCTCCTCGCAATCATCTTCCTGCTGATGCAGCCTTTCCCAAAACTGCTCCTTAAGATTGTTGTTCTTGTTCAACGCCTTCAGGTAATCAAAAATTTCATTTTTGACAGCAGTAAAGACATAGGAATTAAAGTTCAGTTCCGGATTGACATTGTTCCGGCGCTTTAAAATTTTCATGAATACCTCATGATAAATATTTTCAGCTTCCTGTTTGTCCTTGACAATGGAAATACTGAATCTAATCACAGGAATTCTGTAATATTGGTAGATTTTTTCAAAGGCCTTGCGGTCACCCATCCGAAAATCATCCAGTAGTTTTTTATCAGGCTGTTCCATATCCCAAGTATTTATTAAATGAGCATTAAGAAATTTTGGGGATCTTCAACATGGTCATTTTTGATCTCCAAATATTTTATGAATATCCTGTATTAAATCGGAAATATCTGCGCAAATCACGTATATAAATCTTCAATTTACGAAACCAAAAAATGGATTATTCCTTGAAAATGAATAATTTAAAAGTTTATTCATAAAAAAATAACCCAAATATTAAAAAAGTTGAATTGTTTTTACATTAATATTAACATTATGTTAAAATTTTGAATTGAGGTTTTGAAAAAAAAAATAAATTCAAAAACCGCAATATTCACGATCCCAGATTCTAAGGCCATTCAATGTTGATTTCCCTGCTGCCATTCCCATGGATATCAAAGGCCCTGAACTTCATGTTTTCTGTCGCTTTTAGAGGGTTTTGGTATAAGGTGGATTCCTTTTCCGGTTTTGAGCCATCAGTAGTAAACCTGATTTCCAATCCCGGAAAATCTACATTGGCGAAAATTTTACCGCCTTCCACTTTAACCCCGGGAGGGGCAATACGATAATTATATCCCCCATTCCACCAGGCCAGTTTGGGATACTCTCTCCTGGCGATTGTATTGGCAAATCGGTTCCATTGTAAAGATTGGGTCTTTTCCCGCAGTCCATAGTCTTCCATATCTTCCCAATTCCGCTCAGGAGCCCAGGCACTTTCAGCAAAACCCAACATTTTGGGAAGCATATAATATTCTGCCATCTCCCTGCCTTTAATGGTCTCTCCCCACAATTGGGCCTCTAAACCCAAAATATTTTTCCTGGCTTCCGGTTTAATCCTCACCATATCTTTAAACGCATCCACCTGATCTAACTTGTGCCCCATGGAGGTGGAATACGTTGTCTTAAACCAGTCAAAAGGCGCAAATGTCCAGGTATCCCGGGTATTGACAAAACCAGCCCAATACAAACCTGGCTCCAGGGGGTCATTGTCATAGGCGAGGTCGAAATAAAAATTGGAGACATTACAAAGTACCACCTCATAACCCATATTGGCCAATTGATAACCCAAATCAGGGTAATCAAACATGTTATTCCATATATAGGGAATTACATTTTTACCTACAAATTCAGGATTGGGTTGATAGGTACCCTCCCCGGTTTTAAGGAGGGCCATTTCTTCCCAAACATGAATTTCCAGATTTCGTTTTTCCAAACTTTTCAACAATTCCCTGAAAAAATAGGCCTGTAGATTTTTGGGATCACTGATTTCTTTCAGGCTATCGAGTAAAGCTGCCGCCATGGGAGATCCCGTCCATGAACCCTCAGGTACCTCATCGCCACCCGCATGTATTTTCTTTAATTCCAGTCCTGCTTCTACATACATCTTGGCCATTTCATCCACCACTTTTTCATAAAAGCGATACGTAGAAGCTCGGGCAACGCTGACCACATTGTCCTTATAGGATTGGGCTGACAGGTACTTTGAACTGTCCTCCGGATCAATTAACCGGTATTCCTCCGCACCGCTTTCATCTCCCCTTTCCATCATTTTATCATATCTTGCTTCCATGGCCTTGATCGCTGCCCTGGCATGCCCGGGGAAATTCAATTCCGGAATAATGGTTATATGCCTTTCTTTCGCATATATTAAAATCCCTATGAATTCTTCCCGGGTATAAAATCCACTGCCATATTTTCCATCCATATAAGCCTCCGGTCCGGATCCATAAGCCGGATGTAGGGCTGCTTCATTCAAATCTTTAATATGTTGGCGTTGGCCTCCAATAGTGGTCAACTCCGGCAGACCGGGAATTTCCAATCTCCAACCCTCATCCTCTGACGTATAAAAGAGAAAATGATTCAGTTTATAGTGGGCCATCAGGTCCAAGGTCCTTTTAATGGTTTCTTTGTCCTGGAAATTTCTCGCAACATCCATATGCAAGCTCCTAAAAGGGAATCTTGGCGCATCATCCATCGCTACATAGGGTAAAACCAAAGGTAAGGCCCCCACTATAAAAGATTGAGGCCCCGTTAGGGACAACAAGCTTTGCACCCCATAAAACACCCCTGCCTCATCGCTACCTGAAATTTTTATTCCCTTATGATCAATGGAAAGCTGATAAGCTTCCCTGGATTGACCATTTACCTGGACATCGGCAATTTTTAATAATATGCTTTGACAGTCAGCATCAGGATCACCTTCGCTGAGAGGGAAATCCGTGCCTGTCAAAGCTTCCAGCTTCTCGTGAAGATATTGAGCCTCATTTTTTAATCCTTTATCGAAAAATATTCCAATCGGTTCCGTGATTTTAAATTCCCCCTCTTCAATTTTAATATTATAAGGTGTGGGAATTATGGGAAGTAAGTCATCTGCTGGCAATTTGGTCATAACTGCATTTTCCTCAAACCGCTTTAGCGGTGAATAGGGGTCTTCCCGGTCCGATTCACCACGCAATAGCTGTTCCTCGTCTATAAAAGGCCTGACCTTAAAATTATCCACCGAAACAATATCCTCTTCCTCTCCCTTTTGGTTATAAAAAACAAAATACAGACCCATGGGTGCATCTGATTCCTTTATGATGCCTTCCAATCCTTTATAGGGAAGGCTGATGGATGCTCCGGGTGGTAGATTAAAATCAATTTTTGGCCTCATTTTGTACCAATCACCGTTGAGATGCTCGATATGGACATGATTGGTTTCCAACAACTTTCTGGGAGACATATTAAAAAACAAGGCCCAACCTTCATCCATTAAGGTTTCATCACTATGGTTATTAATAATAAACCTTGCTTGAAAAATGCCATCTTCGCCTACAAAATTGCTCTCCAACTCCCATTCCAGATGAAGCTGATTGACCATTTCCTCCCTGTTTATTTTGGATTGACAGCCAATTCCAAATCCTAACAGGAGGAGAACAAGAATTGAAAAGTTACATTTATTCATAAATCAAATTATTTAAGTAGCCTTATTATTACCCGGTAAGGTATTAAATTGACTATTCAATAAAACAAAATCTATTTTATGAAGGCAATCAATACCCGATTGATATCATTAGATGCCATGAGAGGCTTTACCATTGCAGCCATGATCCTGGTTAATTATCCAGGCTCCTGGAGCCACGTTTATCCTCCTCTATTACATGCGAAATGGCATGGCATTACCCTGACGGATTTTATTTATCCGTTCTTTCTTTTTATCGTTGGGGTCTCCATTGCCCTCGCTTACACCAAAAGATTAGAGAAAGGTTTAGCTAAAAATGAAATGTATAAAAAAATCATGGTCAGGTCCCTGAAAATTTTTATAGTTGGTCTGCTTCTGAATCTGATACCTGCCTTTGATTTTTATAATATGAGAATTGCGGGGGTATTACAGCGGATTGCTGTCGTATTTTTCGCCTGTGCCTTTCTATTTTTAAATTTGTCCTGGAAAAAACAAGCTTTTCTGGGCGGGGCCCTACTCATTTTCTATTGGCTGGCCATGGTAATGATCCCCACTCCTGGTGAAGGGAAGGTCATGTTGGAACCAGGCGCCAATCTGGCAGCATGGATCGACAGAATAATTTTGCCTGGGAGAATGTGGGAGGGAACCTGGGATCCGGAGGGTTTTTTCAGTACCCTACCTGCCATCGTTACGGGGATTATGGGCATGCTTGCCGGCCACATCTTATTGTCCGGGAGAAATGAACAAATGAAGGCGAGTTACCTCATGTCCATCGGAGTTCCCCTCGTTTTATTGGGTCTTTTATGGGCCCAGGTATTTCCAATAAACAAACATCTTTGGACCAGTTCCTTTACCCTTATCACCGGCGGCGCCGGCTTCCTTGCATTGGGTGCCTTTTATTTTATGGTAGACATTCTGGGAAATAAAAAGGGAACTTCGATTGGAATTATTTTCGGTGCCAATGCCATTACCGTCTATGTTTTGGCAGATATCCTTTCCCTAATCTTTTATGGGCTGGAATTTACCGGACAAGCTCTGAATGTCCATTTTATGCAGGCTTTTGGCTCCATCGGGCTTCCTCTAAAACTGGTCAGCTTGCTCTATGCCCTTTTATTTGTGGGCATCAATTTCATTCCGGCTTACTTATTATTTAAAAATAAAATTTTTATCAAACTATGAAAAACATAGCCTCCCTCCCATCCGGATTTATTTTAACTATCATTTGTTACCTGGCCAATATGACTATCGGTTTGGGACAAACCGGGAGTATTCATGAACCCATAAGGTATATTGGAGGTCAAAGCATAGACCCGGACCTGCATGAGGGAAGGCTGAGGTATGCCATCGGAGTGGAAAGCCGGCAAACGCTTAGGGTAAACCGAACCCAACCTGAACTGGCCGATGGATATGGATGGACCTATAATCATGCCTCCAACCTGGCTTATTGGAAGGGTACCTTTTACCAACAATACTTGAGCAACCCGGTGGATGAACACATCTCCCCAGGTCAAACCCTAATCACCAGTTCCAAAGATGGAAGAAACTGGAATCCTCCAAAAGTTGTTTTTCCTCCCTATATTCCACCGGATGGCGTTACGATTCCCGACGGTTATGAGGGGTACATGATGCATCAGCGCATGGGCTTTTATACCAGCCAAAGCGGAAAGTTACTTGTCCTTGGGTTTTATGGTCATTCCGAAGATCCCTTTGAGGAAGGCGGCATTGGCAGGGTGGTCAGGGAATTAAATTCAGACGGCAGTTTCGGCCCCATTTATTTTATTCGTTACAGTAGTCATACCGGCTGGAACGAAACCAACACCAGTTACCCCTTTTTCATGTCATCCGGTGATAAAGGATTTGTTCAGGCTTGTGACGAATTGCTGAACAATACGCTGATGATGTTACAATGGCGAGATGAAGACAATGGCTTGGATGGTATTTACAATGGGGACAGAGGAGGTTCCGCTTTTTCATTTTATACACGGAAAGACGGAAAAACAGTGGGCCTTTGGAAAAGATCCATGACAGCATTATCGGAAGATGGCGGAGAAAATTTTTCCAAATCCGTAAAAGCGAAAACCCTAACTATGGCTGGAGGTAAAGTTTGGGGGCAGCAAACTGAAGACCAGCGTTTTGCCCTGGTGTATAACCCCATAGATATCGATGAATACCGTTATCCGCTGATTACGGTCAGTTCCGACGATGGCATTCTATATGATGATATGGTATTGGTGCAGGGAGAAGTCCCACCAAGGAGGTTTTTTGGCAGGTGGAAGGATTTTGGCCCCTGTTATGTAAGAGGTATTGTCCCTGGAAACGGCAACCCGCCAGGTAATGATATGTGGCTGACTTACAGTATGAACAAAGAGGATATGTGGGTGAGTAGGGTTCCCACTCCAATCCGTTTTAAGGAGTCAGGCCCTTTAAAAGAAGGTTTTGAAGGGCTTTTTGAATACGGCCCGGTGCCCGATTGGAACATTTATGCGCCCCAATGGGCTCCGGTTAATTTGGTTAGAAACCCTGGCGGAGAAGGGCTTTCATTATTATTTAAAGATGAGGATCCCTATGATTATGCCAGGGCCATCCGCATTTTTGAAGAAGCTTCCAAAGTAAAAGTCGGGGTGGACCTATGGATTGGAAAGGAAAATCAAGGGATGCTTGAAATTGATGTGGTGGACAGGTATGGCAACCGGCCCATAAGAATCAAAATCAACGACAAATCGGAGTTGAGCTATCAGGCTGGATTTGAGGAAAAAACCTTTGGAACGGCATTAAAAGAAAAGTGGCACCAGCTAGACCTCCACATCAATGCAGAACCCTTTGGTTCTTACGACCTGTTCTGGAATGGAAAACTGATAGCGGAAAAGGTGCCGCTGGCCGAAACCGTGAAATCAGTAGAAAGGGTTTCCTTTAGAACAGGTGCTTATAGGAGTTTGCCCAACAGAAAAACCCCCAATGAAGAGCCGGGACCTCCCCTGCCCGGAGCGGACCAAAAAGAAGGTCTTGCTTTATTTTTCATAGATAATTTTCATGTTCAAACTATGGAAGATTAAATTTCTGTGCGGAATAAATTTGTTCTTTTTGTGAATCAGTTTTGATGTTAAACAATCTTCTTTGGTTCTACTAAATGGTAAGTCCCATCGGCTGTCTTCCCCTTAAGGAAACCGAGGGGCAAGCGTATGCAAATGCCATTTAACATAGAAAACCACAATTATTTCATAAAATCCCCATAACCCCATTGACTAAACCCGGTTTTTCTTATTATAAGGGTAGGTGACCTGCTTCCAAAAAGTTTTGGGAAAGTCTTCCATACCCTCAAAACCCAAAGGTTCATCCCTGCCTTCATGTGGAATATAGGCCGTTCCAAACAAATAATCCCAAATACTCAATGTCAAACCATAATTCACGCCATACCTTCCTTTAGGCAATTTTTTGGCATGGTGCCATATATGCATGATGGGATTGTTGAATATATATTTCAAGGGACCATAGGTGATTCTGAGGTTGGCATGATTCAGGTGTCCAATTGCCGTGGTAAAAATATGTACCAGAAAAAAATCTGCTAATCCAAAGCCTATCATGGCCAAGGGAAGGTATTGGGCACTTTTATAGAGTATGGTTTCCATCCAGTGAAATCTTAAATGTGCTGCAAATCCCATTTGTTCAACGGAATGGTGAACTTTATGGAATTCCCATAATGCAGGTACCCTGTGAAGGGTTCTGTGAACATTCCATTGGATAAAGTCGGCTACCACAAAAAGTAAGAGGAATTGTGCCCAATTGGGCCAGGAATTTACTTCAATCGCCACCAAATTTTGAATACCGAATAGACCGATAAAATCATTAAAGGCTTCTACCGCTACATTGGAAATGGCATTGTAGACAATCAATGAAAAAAGAAAGAAGTTAAAAAACATATAAAATCCGTCCAACCAAAAGTCTCTCCTTAAGGCAGGTTGGTTTTTTCTCCATGGCACTACCAATTCAAGGATCCAGACAGCCAGTGACAATCCTACCAACCACCAGAAATAATTATTCCAGGAAGGATAGAGGATTTCGTCCTTTAAATAATTAAAATAGCCATAGTAGGAATTTCCTATAATTTCAAAGTACTTATGCATTGCTGATCACCAATTAGGGTGGGCTACTATTAAATTTTGATCAATCTATTTCAAAATTGGAAAAGAAGGGAGAAATTACCCAATTCCTCCCTTATTATAATTATCAACCCAATATCATTTTCATTACATATATTCATTGACCGATTCACTCATATCCAGTACACTTTGGCCATTAAGGTGCGCTTTGACAATACTACTACCTGCCGCTGATCGGTATCCGCCTGCACAATGTACCACCACTGGTTTACCTTTAGGAATCTCTCCGGCTCTTTCCCTCAATTCAGGTAAAGGGATGTTCAAGGCCTCCGGAAACAATAATCCTTCTTTGGTTTCGCTCGTATTTCTGATATCCAATATGGTATAGGTATTGCGGTTTTTTTCAAAAGCTTCTTTGTTAAAGGCCTCAAAACTTGCTCCATCCTTCCTCTCATAAACAAAAGCGCCTTTGATATTCAATTCATATCCGATTTTTGCTGATTTCCTGATTAAAATGTCCAGGTCCTCTTCATTTTGGGCAACAAGGTAATACGCCTCATCGGGACCGATAATACTCCCTAACCAGGTCTCAAATTTATCGTCCTTCATGATATTGATGGCCTTTTTAAGGTGGGAGGCTTTAAAGGATGCTGATGGCCTTCCATCAATGATGATTGCATCGGGCTCAGGAATAAAGTCCTTTTCAAGGTGTTGTACATTATTCACGCTTTCCTCGCAGGAGGGGGCTCCTTGTTTATTGAGACCCACATCATAAGGGAAATATTTTGGAATAAAGGGTTGATCTTCCAATAGCAAATCGACAAACTCATCCTCAGTCATTTCCTGAAGTGCATAATTGGAGTTTTTCTCATTGCCGATGGTGCTGCTATTCGCATCACTCAACGCCTTTCCGCAAAGAGAGCCGGAACCATGGGCCGGATATATAGTTACATGGTCTGCCAGCACCATCAGTTTCTCTCTCGTACTTTTGTACATCATCCTGGCCAGTTCCTCTCTTTTGGCATGAATCTTACCCGCCTTTTCTCTCAGATCCGGTCTTCCCACATCCCCAATAAATAAAGTATCCCCGGTAAAAACCGCCTGATCTATACCATCGTCCTCCAATACAATACTGATACTGTCCGGAGAATGTCCTGGTGTATGCAAGGCTTTTAACCGTACTTTAGCACCCATTTTAATGACCTCTCCTTCATCAAAACCCTGATGGGGATAATCTGCTCCCACCATTTCACTGACGAATATTGTGGCACCTGTTTTTTGATGGATTTCAAAATGGGAACTTACAAAATCCGCATGAGGATGCGTCTCAATAACCCCTTTTATAGAGGCCTTATTTTTTTCTGCAAATTCATAATAGGGCAAGGGATCCCTGGCTGGATCAATCAAGTAAACGTCTCCGTTGCCCAATATGGCGTATGAGAAATGGGCAAGTCCTTTATCTTCAAATTGTTTAATGCTATAGTTACTCATTTTTTTTTATTTCTGTGATGTATGGTCAATCAATTTTCGGGATTTTTTAATTGATACCTCAAATGTACGATTAACCTCTTTATTTATCGGTGACAATGGTTACAAAGGGTTATGGTTATGGTTTCGTATTCATGGGCAGTCAATTTTAATTCCTTTTCCCAATTATTGGGAGGATTGCCCAAAAATTGTTATCATTAAAGGTACAACAGCTAAATGAATTTTAAATGTTTTTTACAACCGATCCAAATACCTTTCCAGATTCGAAAATACCAAAAGGCAAATTGGAAGAAAAATGGCCCAACTTTATCAATCAATCCAACCTGGTAAGCCCCAATAACCGGGCAAAATATAAAATAATTGTTGTCGGAACCGGATTAGCAGGAGCATCTGCAGCTGCCTCCCTTGCAGAATTGGGTTATCAGGTATCCACCTTTTGTTTCCAGGATTCTCCAAGAAGAGCGCACTCAGTAGCGGCTCAGGGGGGTGTGAATGCCATGAAGGCTTACAAAAATGATGGTGACAGTGTTTTTAGAATGTTTTATGATACGCTAAAAGGTGGTGATTTCAGGGCCAGGGAGGCCAACGTTTACCGCCTTGCATCCTGCTCTGAAAGCTTGATCAATCAGGCAGTGGCGCAGGGGGTTCCATTTGCCAGGGAATACAGTGGCTACCTTAGCAACCGTTCATTTGGAGGGGTCCAGGTGAGCCGGACCTTTTATGCCAGGGGTCAGACGGGACAGCAATTACTTTTAGGGGCGTACCAGGCAATGATGCGACAGGTACATCTCGGAATGGTAAAGTGTCATGTCCGCCATGAAATGCTGGATTTGGTAATGGACCAGGGAAGGGCCAGGGGCATTATAGTCCGGGACCTTGATTCAGGAAAGATTGAGCGTCATGCTGCCCATGCGGTGGTTTTGGCTACTGGTGGTTTTGGAAAGATTTATTACCTTTCTACATTGGCGATGGGTTGTAATGGGTCTGCCATTTGGAGGGCGTATAAAAAAGGGGCCTGGACCGCCTGCCCCAGCTGGACACAGGTTCATCCTACCTGTCTTCCCCAATCTGGTGGCTACCAATCCAAGCTTACACTCATGTCGGAATCTCTGAGGAATGATGGACGGATATGGGTACCAAAGAAAAAACCGGAAACCCGAAATGCCATAGACATCCCTGAGTCGGAAAGGGATTATTACCTGGAAAGGAAATATCCCTCATTCGGAAACCTGGCACCACGAGACATCGCCTCCAGGGCTGCCAAAGAAATGATAGACGCCGGACATGGTGTGGGGCCTCAAAAAAATGCCGTGTACCTTGATTTTAAAGACCCCATCCATAAACAGGGTAAAAGCATCATTGAGAAAAAATATGGTAACCTGTTTAAAATGTACGAAAAAATCACCGGGATCAATGCCTATGTAGAACCGATGATGATTTCACCCGCTGCCCATTTTTCTATGGGGGGATTATGGGTTGATTATGAGCTCAGTACAAATATCCCGGGTTTATTTGCCATAGGAGAAGCCAATTTTTCTGACCATGGAGCCAATAGGCTTGGGGCTAATTCCTTGTTACAGGCTTGCATAGACGGCTACTACATCCTTCCCATCACCCTACCGCATTATCTGGCAGGGTTATCCAATAAAGAAGAAGTAAATGCCCAAGGAGAAGCATTTGATCAATCCGAACAAACCGTTAGAAGACAACTGGAAAGCTTTGTAAACATTAAAGGCAACAAAACCGCTGAACATTTCCACAAAGCACTGGGAAGGATTTTATATGACCGATGTGGCCTCTCAAGGACTGCCAAGGGCCTTGAGGAGGCCATCCAGGAAATCCGGACTTTGCGACAATCTTTTTATAAGGATCTAATGATTCCGGGAGTGGCCAACGAATTAAACGAGGAATTGGAGAAAGCGGGGAGGATAGCTGATTATCTGGAAATCGGTGAACTGATGTGTATAGATGCTTTGAGTAGAGAAGAATCCTGTGGTGCACATTTCAGAGAAGAATACCAGACCAATGAGGGGGAAGCCAAAAGAAATGACACGGATTTCAGTTTTATTTCCTGTTGGCAAAAGAGTAAAGAAAATCCTGTTTTGATAAAAGAGCCATTGCATTTTGAATTTACCAAACCTACAGAAAGAAGCTATAAATGATGAATTTTATTTTGAAAATCTGGAGACAGAAAAATTCAACCTCGAAGGGGAAATTGGTTGATTATGAAATCAAGGGGGTATCACCAGATGCCTCATTTCTTGAAATGCTGGACCAATTGAATGAATCTTTGATATTAAAGGGGGAAATGCCTGTCTCATTTGATCATGATTGCAGGGAAGGTATTTGTGGACAATGCGGCCTTTTTATTAACGGCCGCGCCCATGGACCACTGGCCCAAACCAGTACCTGCCAATTGCACATGCGAACCTTTAAAGATGGTGACACCCTGTTCGTTGAACCTTTCAGGGCAGCTGCCTTTCCCATTAAAAAAGACCTGAAAGTAGACCGAAGTGCCTTGGATAAAATCATTGCTTCTGGAGGTTACATTTCAGTCAATACCGGACAGGCACCAGAGGCCAATCAAACCCTCATTGACTCAGATACGGTAGAAGCGGCATTCGATGCTGCCTCCTGCATTGGATGCGGGGCCTGTGTGGCTTCCTGTAAAAACGGAAGTGCTGCCTTGTTTACCGCTGCCAAAATCAGTCATTTGTTCCATTTACCCCAAGGAAAAGTAGAACATAAAAAGAGAACGGCCAGTATGGTAAAAGCAATGGATGAGGCCGGTTTTGGTGCCTGCTCCAATACGGGTGCCTGTGAGGTGGAATGTCCCCAGGGAATTTCTATCGGAAATATTGCCTTAATGAACAAAGAATATTGGAAATCCTAAATGCCCTATGAACCTCGCTGCCATTGATATCGGTACCAACAGCATCCACATGATCATTGTCAAGGTGCAGACAAAGGAAAGTTTCGAAATTTTGATGCAGGAAAAATCCATGGTGAAATTGGGGGTGGGTGTTTTTGCCCATAATGAATTGAGCCCTACTGCATTTGAGTCCGGGGTGTCCACCATCAAACGGTATGTTCAGCTGGCAGATCAATATGGGGTGGACAGGATCATTACCTCCGCCACAAGTGCTACAAGAGAAGCAAAAAACGGAAGAGCATTTTTGGATCGATTGATTGAGGAGTCCGGGATTTCCCCTCAGCTGATTTCCGGAAAAGAGGAGGCACGCCTGATATTTTTGGCCGTAAGAAATGCCATTTCCATAAAAAAGGAAAAAGTATTGGTAATAGATATCGGGGGAGGAAGTACAGAGGCTGTGGTAGGGGATCAGGAACAGGTTTATTATGGGAATTCCATCAAACTGGGCGTTCTCCGATTGTTGGATAGGGTGGGTCATCAAAACATATTGAATCCTCAAGAAAGAAAAGACCTCATCCTTCATATCCGTCAAACTGCTGAAAAAATCATCCAAAAGGTGGTTGAAGTAGGCTTTACCAAGGTGGTGGGAACTTCCGGAACCATTCGGTCATTGGCTGAAGCATGCTTGGAAAAAACAGATAATCCATCACCTGGTTCTGTAAATGCAGAAGTCGTAAAAGTAAAAGATCTTGAGAAATTAAGGGATAAACTTTTGGAATCCACTCCAGATGAAAGAAAAGAAATTGCCGGGATCGGTGCCAGCAGAACGGACGGCATACACCTCGGTGCTTTGGTTTTGGTGGAATTGCTCCAAATGACAAATACCTCTGAAATCACCATTTCAGATGCCTCCCTTAGGGAGGGGATGATCATCAATCATATTAAAAAACATGGATTGCAGATAGAGGAAAATTTGGAGGGGAAAAATATTAAGGAAAAAAGCTGCTTATTGTTATCTGCCAGGTATGAAACTGACCTGGATGAAAAAAAGCACATTTCAAGACTTTCCTTACAGCTATTTGATCAACTTAAGGAGCAACACCATGCCGGAAACCATGAAAGAGAACTGCTTTATTTTGCCAGTTTGATTTTTGATGTGGGCAATTACATTCAATTTAAAAATTACCACAAACATTCCCGATATATCATTAAAAACAGCCAATTAAGGGGGTTTACAAATGAGGAGGTCCTCCTCTTGGGCCATTTAGCCAGGTACCACCGGAAAAGTGGCCCCAAGAAAAAACATAAAAAATACCGCAAATTAAGTAATAAACAAAAACAACAATTAAAACTATTATCAGGAATATTACGAATATCTATAGGCCTGGATAAAACCAAAAACCAATGGGTACAAAATGTTTATTGTCTTCCTGAGAACCAAAAGCTGACCATCAAAGTCTTTGGCGAGGAAAATATGAATTTAGAAATATGGGAAGCCCAACGTTTTGCGGATACCTTGGCCAAGTACCTGAAAACCAACATCCAAATCGAAATGGGGTAATCCGGTTTGGGGACGGATTTTGAATGTTTTAATGGGAATAATCAAAGCAGTGCCTGGGTGCGAAAATCGGCCTGTGATAAATATCACTTTTTTTCAATTTTCTATTGGCCAATTTTGTTTTAAATTGTTTGGATAATAAAATGAAAATAAAACAATACCTCCCCTTTCTGCAATGGATATCCCAATATTCGAAAGATGATTTAAGTGGGGATATTTCAGCTGGGATCACGGTTGGGATCATGTTGATTCCACAGGGTATGGCTTACGCCATACTGGCAGGCCTTGAACCGATTCACGGGCTTTATGTGGTAACGGTCCCTTTATTGCTCTATGCCATATTTGGCACATCCAGACAACTTGCGGTGGGTCCGGTAGCAATGGTTTCTTTATTGACCGCGGCAGGAATAGGAAGTTTGGGTGCCAACTCTCCTGAGGAATATTTATTATATGCCATCACCTTGGCTTTCCTTGTTGGCTTGATCCAGTTTTTGATGGGAATTCTTAAATTGGGTTTCGTTGTCAATTTTTTATCCCATCCCGTTATCAATGGTTTTACTTCAGCAGCAGCCATCATCATTGGATTGAGTCAGGTAAAACACTTATTCAATATTTCCCTTCCCAATACCGAACATGTCCAGGTAATGATTATAGCCCTTTACGAAAATCTTGGAGGGGTTCATTGGATTACCCTGGGTATAGGGGTTTTGGGCATCATCATCATCAAGTATGGTAATAAAATCCATCCCTTATTGCCTGCTCCGCTTCTCGCAGTGGTAGCAGGTATTCTACTCGTTTGGGGCTTGGGATTAACCGATCATGGGGTAAAAATTGTAGGGTCAGTTCCCAGCGGATTGCCCGGCTTGTCTCTGCCTTCCTTTGACCTGGAGGGTTGGGTTACCTTGTTTCCCATAGCCTTGACCATATCTCTGGTTGGATTTGCTGAAAGTTTTGCAGTGGCAAAAACCATACAAGCCAAACATAAAAATTACCGGTTAGATGCCAATCAAGAGTTAATGGCTTTGGGGATTGCCAATTTTGGAGCCGCTTTCTTCAAGGGCTATCCCATCACGGGAGGTTTTTCCAGAACAGCCGTGAACAATCAGGCAGGGGCCAGGACCCCTATGTCCTCCGTCTTCAGTGCCCTATTGATCATTTTGACATTAATATTTTTTACTGGTCTTTTTTATTACCTGCCCAGCACCATTTTGGCCGCTGTGGTATTGGTGGCCGTGGCTGGTTTGATTGATTTAAAAGAACCCATTAACCTTTGGAGAAAAGACAAAACCGATTTTTCCATGTTGTTGGCGACTTTTCTGGTCACCCTGACATTGGGAATAGAGACAGGAATCATCACCGGAATGGTTCTTTCTCTTTTGGTAGTGATTTACAGGGCATCTAGACCCCATATGGCGCAATTGGGCAGGGTTCCGGGTACTCATATTTTTAGAAATATCAAAAGGTTTAAGGATCTGGAGATTATGGACCACCTTCTGATAGTCAGAATAGACGGACCTATTTATTTTGCCAATGTGGAATACATCAGAGATAAAATGGGCAAATGGCTGGATGAGCGCAGTGATAAAACCAAAATGATTATCTTTAACATGGAAAGTGTAACCAGTTTAGACAGTACCGGAGCCCATGAAATGTACGAATGGATCATCAATTGGCGAAAAAACAACATTGATGTTTGCATCACTGGAACCAAAGGGCCTGTAAGGGATGTGTTGAGCAAGTGGAACCTTATCGAATGCATCGGTGCTGACCATGTATTTATGGACGACCATACGGCAACCACTTTCTTTGAACAATCTTTGGATGCGAAAAGCATGGAAAAACACACTTCTTATGCTTTGCAAAATAATTTGGGAAAAAAATAGGTTTTTAAAACATCCGGGTAAAAACATTGGCCCCAAACACAGTTCGGGGCCAATGCACTTCGATTAAAATTAATCTTAAACCCTACAAAAAATCTTCAATTCTGAAATATTCCCCTGATATTATCCTTTAGGGACATCTTGGAAAGAAATTTTTTCACATGCCTGTTATTGTCGGCTTTTTTTATATCCTCCTGATCCATTGAACCGCTTAAAATATATATTTCTGATTTCAATGTTTCATGGTTTAGCTGGTCAATAAAATCCCATCCCGTCATTTGTGGCATGATTAGGTCTACAAAAAGAAATTTGGGATTTATCTCATACAGATTCTCAAGCGCTTCCGTTGCGGATGAGAATTTAAAAATACAATGAGATTCTTTGACACATTTTTGAATCCATTTTGCCGTAACGAAATTACTGACCTTATCATCATCAATTAAAACAATATTCACCATCGAAATACATTTTTCTACCTCTAAAAAACATTTATGTTAACACAAACATAACAAAAGTTTTAGCATATTCAAAATATAAATATTATTTTATTTGCATTTTGAATAATGCTTTATGTATTTCAGCAAAAAAAAGAGGGTAATCCGCCTCTTTTTAAAATATTTATAATCAGTGAATCAAGGCATTGGTAGAGGATTTAGAGGTCCATATCCATCAGTTTTCTTAAGTAGTCACCATACCCACTCTTCCCCAAAATGGAAGCCGCTTCCAGCACTTTTTCCTTTCCAATAAAACCATTTCTATAGGCAATTTCTTCAA
>JBBDSB010000621.1:0-2858 GCA_040905205.1 Cyclobacteriaceae bacterium | reverse complement strand
CTTCGCACCTGTCCAATCCATGGGAGCACTTTAATTCACGAAAGGACGAAAATTACACCTACTATATTCCTTTAAAGGAGGAATATATAGGAAAGGTTATTGAAGTATTTGTGCTTGGGTATGACAAAGAGTACCTGGACTTTAAACCTGAATTATGGATCAGTGCTTATCCTTATCCATGGGAAAAAGTTAAACTGGTATTGGAAAGAGATGAGTAATTTGATTTTGTTAAAAAATCTTATAAAAGGATATTCAATCGTTTTTTTCCAAAAGTTTTTAAGCAACTCAAACTTGTAATTATATAATCATGAATAGATTGATAATAATATCCCTCATTTTGTTTCAATTCTTTATTATCAAGACCCATGGGCAAGAAAAAGATGATCGCCCAAATATTATTTTGATTCTCTGCGATGACTTGGGATTTGGGGATTTATCCGGTTACGGTTCGGTTTGGAATCAAACCCCGGAAATAGACAAGATGATGGTAGAAGGACTCCGATTTACCCAATTCTATGCAGGGGCACCTGTCTGTACTCCTTCCAGAGCTGGCCTCATGACCGGTTCCTATGCCCGGAGAGTGGACCTGGATTTGGATGCAGAGAACCGATGGGTGTTGTTTCCAAAAGCCAAAAAGGGCATAAACCCTGGGGAAGTAATTTTACCTGAAATCCTTAAAGAAGCCGGTTATGCCACGGCAATAATAGGTAAATGGCACCTTGGCGATCAACCGGAATTCCTCCCTATGAACCATGGATTTGATTTTTGGTACGGTATGCCCTATTCCAATGATATGGGGATTCGTGTAAATGATGAGCCTATACTTCCTTTGATGAAAAATAAAGCAGTCGTAGAAAGAATTAAAGGTGGAGCGAAAAATAGGGAACATCAAGCCACTTTGACTCAAAAATATACAGAAGCAACGGTAAAGTGGATTGACGAAAATAAAGAAAAGCCATTTTTTCTTTACCTCTCCCATACCATGCCTCATGTCCTGGTGGCAGCCAGGGAAGCTTTTCATCAACAAACCAATCACCCCAATAGCCATTATGGAGCTAGTGTTGCCGAAATCAGTTGGTCTACCGGGCAGATATTGAAATACCTCAAAGAGACACAACTTGCGGAAAACACATTGGTAATTTTCACTTCGGACAACGGAGGTGCACTCAAGTTTGGCGGCAGTAATGGTATATTAAGGGGGAGTAAAGGGCTGGTTTATGAAGGAGGTATCCGAGTCCCTTTTATCGCCTGGTGGCCAGGTAAAATTGCCCCTGGTTCCACCTGTCATGCGCAGGCATCAGTTTTAGACCTCTTACCAACATTTGCTTCATTGGCCAATATGGAAATGGACAGGAAAATAAAAAGAGATGGGGCCGATATTTCATCCCTTTTCTTCTTTCCGGAAAGAAGTCAGCAGGACAGGCCTTTCTTTCATTGGCATGCAGGATACCTGATGGCCGTAAGGCTTGGTGATTGGAAACTCAATCTTTTGGGGGGATTTTCTGCCCCTGAGCGGGAAAATATCATGAAAAGCACCTATAATTTGACCCACTTTCCAGAGGAAATAGAACTGTATAACTTAAAGGAAGATCCAAATTAGTGCAAAAATTATGCTAAAGTCCATCCTGACATAGTTGACCAATTGATGAAAATCGCTGATAAGCAAAAAAATGAGCTGGGGCAGTTCGGTCAGTATGGTCCCGGGGTGAGAAAAACCCTTTACTTAAATCATCCTAAAAATCTTTTGGAATAGGTGATTTGTAGGTAACTGGCGGGGAATTTAAAACACAAAATTCAATAAGAAAATGAATTTAAAAAATTTGCTGATCATATTGATGTTATTTTTGATCCTGGAAAAAGGATTGAAGTACCCCGGCAACCAGGAAACTGAATTGGTCCTAAACAAGCTATACAAAACAACGGGTAATTAAAAATATCTGAATCTGTCGGAATCCTATTTCAATGAAAGAGGAAATGCCGAAAGAAAAGAATACCATTCCCTCAAAGGAAGTTCTTCACGCAGGCACCCCATTGCGCTGAAGGCATCCCTCGTACCGGCAAGACCACTTGCCCATAGAACACCAATACCATGCAACCGATCCTGCCGTTCCGGCGGTGTACCTTTATTCCGCCATGGCTGACCTGGATTTGGAAAAAAATCTGTTCGTCACATCCCCGCCTTTGACTCCCTATGGAAGGATATTGTCCCAAAAAAATGTACGTTAGTGTAGGGATTTGAACCCGCGAATTTCATGATGAGGGTTTGGGCAACTTGTCAATGATCCTTTTTACACAAATACTTGAATAAACGGTTTTTTTTAAAATCTAACTCAGGTTTACATCCCTGTATAGCATTGATCCTCACGCAGTCTTTTTTGAGAATCTAATGATCTATTAATTTTTTAATCTAAAAAATAGTGGGGAAAAGTCAAAATACCATACAATATGGTTAAGATGTTGGATAGGGGACCAAAAGCTTCTTGATAAATTTAAAGATTAATCATCTAACCACAATGTTATGAGAACAAATTATACTAACACCATTAGGAAACATGACACATGTTTTTATCCGGGAAAGATAAGGCAAAAGATCATCCCCATTTTCAGGGGGTTTTTTGGATGTTGTTTATCTCTTCTATTTATTGCTCAGGTAAATGCCGGAGGTTTTGCACTGCCTGAAAGCAGAATTGTTGGTAACAATTATGTTACAGCCAATAATTCGGGGATGGATCTTCCAAGCCTAAAGGCCGTGGAAGACCTTGTGCGTACTTTAGTGGACATTACTGTTACCGGAACTGTAAAAGATGATAACGGGGATCCATTGCCGGGTGCATCTGTTACGGTAGCAGGTACCACCC
>JBBDSB010000620.1:0-2864 GCA_040905205.1 Cyclobacteriaceae bacterium | reverse complement strand
CCTATGGCCCATTATTGGGATTGTACAGTTTTGGCTTGTTTACCAGGATGCAGGTCAAGGACAAATGGGTCCCCCTGGCAGCAATCATGGCCCCATTGATTTCCTACCTGGTTGCTGCCCATTCGGAGGAATGGTTTGGAGGATACCAATTTGGATTTGAGATCCTGATCATGAATGGAATTTTAATGTTTTTGGGACTTTATATTCTCAAGGATAAAAATTAGCAAGAAGCCTTCAATATGCTTTTTCCTTATTTACTATCAGGGATACCAAAGTCCATAATATGATTTTGAAGTCCAATAAGGGAGACCAATTATTGATATAAAAAATATCTAATTTACATCTGGAATAGATATCAAAATAATTTCTTGTTTCTCCCCTGAACCCTTTGGACTGAGCCAATCCTGTGATGCCCGGCTTCACGGAATGTCTGTACATGAAATTTTGAATTTCCTCCGAGAACTTGTCATTCATGGGCATGGCATGGGGTCTGGGACCTACAACAGACATATCCCCTTTTAGTACATTGAAAAACTGCGGCAGCTCATCCATACTGGTTTTTCTTAAAATTTTCCCTATCCAGGTGATCCTGGGATCATCTTTTGTGGCTTGTTTGGTGTCCGCGTAATCATTATTGTACATGGTCCTGAACTTATAGCAAATAAAGGGGACATTGTCCTTTCCATGTCTCAATTGCTTAAAGAATACAGGCCCTTTTGAGGTAAGCTTTATAGCAAGGCTCAGTATGGGAAACAACCAGGAAAAAACAAATAGAAACAAACTTATACTTAAAAGAACATCCATATACTTTTTGATCAATATTTGGGAATCATTGAAGAATACAGAAGAAATGGTGTTTGAGTCATTGCTATTTCGAACGATAGTCTGGTTTTTTGGGTTTTTCTCAATAAAAGCGGTATACATAAACTTAGGCTTAAATGCTTTCTGAAATAAATACTTTTTCTCTCTCCATTGCCTTGTCAGTCCTTTGAAGGTTATTTTTACGAATATAAAAATGCCTTTCAAAACTATAATAAAGATCTATAACATCCTAATTTATAAATTTAATAATTATTAATTATAATATTTTATAGATTGATATTTAAAAATTATAAAATAGGCATATTTTAATAATTTAAATTCTGAATTTTCACGTTTCATTAAATTATCCTGATAACTTCTTAAAAAAACAAGATTTTTTTGCGCTTAAAGTGATATGGTTGAAACAAATCAATCAGATAGAAAGGTTTTCATTGGGGTCCCAGAATATTTTTTCAAAATTTAAAACCCGATCTTGAGAAACTTCCACGCCTTCATCTTCTAATAGCCTTTCCATCGCATCTGCAGCCGGAAAATGATGTTTACCTGTCAATAAACCGACCTTGTTAACCACCCTGTGTGCAGGGATATCCGGATGTTGATGGGCAGCATTCATGGCCCACCCTACCATTCGGGCACTTCCTTTTGTGCCCAGATATGCCGCAATGGCACCATAGGAAGTCACCCTTCCCCTTGGAATCAACCTGACAACCTGATATACCTGGCTGAAAAAATTATCCGAAGCTTTCATTTGAGATGTCGATCAGGGTTTGGTTGATTTTTCGCCGGATTTTATGTTCTGTTTCTTTGGGAACTGAATTCAATTGAACCTGCAATTTCAGCTTTACAGAATCCTTAAGTATCAACAGTGTTTTCAGGCTGAGATTGTTGATCTGATTGCCGAATTGCTTGGTTTCTGTTTTTAGCGTATTTTCCATCTTATCCACATTTACACCGGGACCGCTTTTTACTTCCAATTCGAAGGTGATCTTTTTGACGTTTTGTCTGGAATAGTTGGTGATTTGAGAAGTCAAAATCAGGCTATTTGGAACCATGATCAGGTCATGGTCCTCATTCAGCAAGACCACATTCAAAAAGGTGATGTCCTGAATTCTCCCTTTTTGTTCGCCTATCAATATGTGATCCCCCAATGTGATTTGGTCCGAAAACATGATAATAAGCCCATTGATCATATTGATGATATAATCCTTGGACAGCAAAGCGATGGCCATGGCCACAATGGTAATGCTTGATAAAAATTCAAAAGGTTTAATCTCAAAAAACAACATCAATGCGATGAGGATCACCGCCACATTCAACATACTGGCAATGCGGTTGATACCCAGCACAAAATTGCTTTGCAGGGGATCAGCCTGTTTTTTTCTTAGATAAAATCGTACCAGGAAAATCCTGCCCATGGATATCAGTATGTTGCCTGCCAATAAAAAGGTCAGTGCGGAAAGTAATCCGGAAAGTCTTGACAAAATCGGGTCGCTTTCAAAATCAACGAACTCCACCAAAACGGTCAATAGGATATAACAAAATAATTTTAGCACAAAAAAGATCCTTTTCCGACCCTCTTTTACTTCAATTTGGCTTTTTGCTGATTTCATCTTGATTCTGAAAAATTAATATTACTTTTATGTTTTGACTAAGAAAAAACAAAAGTACCAGTTTGTAACCAAACGAAGTAATACAATGAACAGAAATATTGTCATAACGGGAAGTGCAGGAAATTTAGGGAATGCTGTGGTCAACAAGTTTAAGCGGGAGGGGTTTAAAATCATTGCCATTATTGAACCGGAAAGTGGAGATGAAGTGGAGGAAGCGGACGATGTTTACCAGGTAGATGTAACCGATGAAAAATCAGTGGAATCCTTTTCCAAGGAATATCTCATGCAGTATGGCGAAATAGATTGCCTGGCTTTATTGGTGGGAGGGTTTGCGATGGGCTCCATTGAGAAAACGACCAGCAAAGATCTTGAGCACATGTTTAAACTTAACTTTTTCAGCGCATTCAATATGGTTAAATATTTCCTTCCCAT
>JBBDSB010000619.1:0-2868 GCA_040905205.1 Cyclobacteriaceae bacterium | reverse complement strand
GCCAAATAGCTTTGCGCGTGGACCTCCCCTAAAGGGGATCGAGGGGCAGCGGAGGGTAAACGCCATTTTATAAAGAACCCAATCTGGGTGTAATTTGCAATTACACCCACTTATCCTATAGTTGAAATAACGAGGCATTTGCAATGCCGGAATCCTGTGACAGGAGCTGAAACATGAATAAATTACCGGAAATTGATGATCAGTCCGTTTCATTTTTTTTCAGAATTTCCGGGATCTCCGGCCAGCCGTAGGGGACAATTTGTACATCCAGCCCAATTTAAGATCAAACCCTAAACCAATCGTTTGTAAAATGGTATTTTTCCGGTATATTGAAAGCAGGTTTTTCAGCCAAAAGGATTTTTATAGGGAGGGAAGGAAGATTCCGGAAATGCATATTATGGGTGCCAGGCATTTGCCTGTTTTTATCTTGTGGCATGTAAACGGGTATAGAAAGATTAATAAGTTGACAATAGAGGTAGTAGGATGGAAAATCAATATGCAACCGGGGATGGATCCGAAGAATAAGGCACTAACAGCCGTACAATGGAGATAGTTTACACCTATTAGGCCAGTTGTATGGGTGGAATAGTTGAAGTGCAAGCTGCTTCCGGTAAATTAGGCGCCATGGGAGGAAAGAAAATCCCTACAACAAGCAGAATAATATAATTCTGATTATATCCGGGTTATGGAAAAGCAAGATTTCAATAAGGAAAACTTGATCCAGTATTGGCTTGTGAGTTCTGATGATGATTATGAAACAATGGAAGCCATGTATAGGTCCAAGCGTTATAGTTGGACTTTGTTTGTAGGACATTTAATGATCGAAAAACTGCTGAAAGTTTATTACGTAAAGGTCAATGAAGGCTTTCCTCCTTTTTTTTATAATCCAATGAGATTAGCTGAAAAGAGCCAGATTGAACTAAGTGAAGAAAACAAGATGTTCTTAATAAGGGTGACAGCTTTCAATATTAATGCAAGGTATGATGATTACAAAATGAGTTTTCAAAAAAAGTGTACTCCTGAATACACCGCCACATGGATCAGTAAGCTAAAGGAGAAAAGATTATGGATAAAAGAACTGATAAGAGCGTAAAAGATTTTATAACTTCAATTGCGAACCAAAATCCTAATTTGGTAACCGCCTACTTGTTTGGATCTTACGCTAAGGGGAAACAAAAAGATGACAGTGATATTGACTTGGCATTAATAATTGATCATCTAAACGATAGTGAAAAATTTGATTTACAAGTTCAATTAATGCTGGAGGCATCAAAGTTTGACTTGAGGATAGAACCCCATCCTTTTTCGAGTGACGATTTTTATTCCAATAACCCATTCACTGTTGAAATTAAAAGAACAGGCATTGAGATAAAACCACGAACGCCCAGTCGAGTAGGTAAAGGGGAATCCCTCCCCTAAACCTCTCACAGAACCGTAGTGCGACAAGAAGTCGCTTTGATAACTGTTTAACGTTCCATGAACGATTAAACCTTGTGTTCCATCACAAGTAGCCTATGGATACGTGCATTTCTGGTAACGGAATTGTGCGAAGCTATCCGGACAATATAGCCCGTAAAGGGATTCTGCGAAGAATGCCTGTTGCGCACCAACGTCAGGTGCGGGGGAGTTAGGCTCGATGGGTATGGTCAACATATGTGAACTGCCAATAAATGTCGTGACGTGTAGACAGCGAAAGACGTTGACACGCTGTGACCAAAACGGTAAGGGGTATAGTTGGCAGGCTTTGCGGTTCCTGCCACATGGATTGCGATTCCCCCGGCAAAGAGGCAGGACCTAACCCCGTCAGTTATCCAAGCGGAACTTGGTAAGCCCGCATCCTTTCCCGGTAATCCCGGGATTAGCCGGCTGCAAAGCAGGCCCAACGGGCTGCGGGTAAAGGAAAGACGGAGAAAGCAAATGCCGCCATCTAATGTGGCGGATAGGCCCACTTCCGTCATGGTACTCTTTTACGAGAAAATTACAGTAAGACTTCAATGAGGAAAACGCAAATGAATCCGACAAATGCCGGATGTGCATCCCCAACGACATGGGACGATTGGAACTCCATTAATTGGAAGAAGGTCGAACGTGGCGTAAAGTCACTGCAATCACGTATCGTAAAGGCCGTCAAACAAAAACATTTTCACAGGACAAAAGCACTGCTGCACCTGATGTCAAGGTCATTCTACGGGAATCGTGCCTCTGTATGTACTTCCTGTTCGTCAGTACCGGATTTTGTAGTCCCACTTTCTTCACTGCATTACTCACCGAAAACCAGCTTGCGGCTTACTAACAGGCTATACCAACTTGCCTGCAAAGGACTTGCACCCTCTGGAATAATATGGTATCTTCGATACCAGATGCCCATACTGGGCACACACATCACCTATACACAAGCAGGCGTTTCCCCGCTAAGGCGGGGCAGGCTGTGCTTCGTAGGACAGGAAAGTGGTAAATTTGAGGTGTGGTTCTTCGTAGGAAGTTCAGTGGTTAAAATCCCTGCCTGCGTATAGCTGAGAACCGTTATGGTGTATGTCCAAGATGAACCCGAATCAAAAAATTCGTATATTTAAGAAAGTCAAAGAAAATGGAAACTATAAGAATCGACATTTTGAACCCCAAGGCTAAAGCTCTTTTGAAAGATTTGGCAAATCTAGAGTTGATAAGGATCAGAAAAGAAAAACCAACTACAGATTTTTCTGAGTTACTTAAAAAATTCCGAAGTAAAGCAGATAAAGTTCCCAGTATGGAAGAAATAACATTAGAGGTTGAAGCAGTTCGCAAAGCCCGTTATGAAAAGTAAAAGGGTTATTCTAGATACAAACCTTTGGATTAGTTTTTTAATTTCTAAGAGGCAACAGGAGTTGG
>JBBDSB010000618.1:0-2881 GCA_040905205.1 Cyclobacteriaceae bacterium | reverse complement strand
TTACAACCAATTCAACAGGAATTTTTCGGGAATTGCCCATTCTTGCTTTTTCAATCTGCCAGAAAGGTCCTTCATAGAATTTTCGGGTTTGTATGATTTTCCCTATTTCAGTCTGCTCTTCATCCAACATGCCCACCGCCCGAACCGAAATAGTTAGCGAATCTCCTTGGGAAACATGTATTTCACTATTGTTTTCTCCAAGACTGGTACCATACACCGTAAAATCAATCAAATGAGAAAAACCATCCGAGACATAACTTCTTCCGGCTTTTAGTGTTTGGATAAAAGCATCAAAGTTCAACCCATCCTTCATTGCTGCATAAACTCTTGAACGACCCACACGCTCATCGGTCAAACAGGGAAAATCCGTTTCTCCACTCATTCTCGTCTTAAATCCAGCATTTAAGGTATGATACCACATATTCAATTCCCATACAGAAGGTGTATTACCCAAAGAAAAGATATCAACTGCATCATGGGCCACAGTCATGATATATTCATTGGCACCAATTCCATCCATTTTGGGCGTATGGTAATTTGGCAGATCACTGGTTTCTTCCAAGGGCTCAAGGCCTAGACCAGAATGGGCATAGCCTACTACCCCACCCTGCTGCTTTGCCCATTGTAAAATAGGTAAGGTCCAACTCGGCCAATCTTGGACTTCTGATGACTAACGTTTTATTTAGTTGTTAAAAGATAATATTTTGAAAAATTTCAATTTTATTGATTTTTATACTTACCCTGTCCTCCTGTTGGTTCGCAAAGTAAATGGCTTACCCATATGGGGGATTAACCCTAACAGTCTCGTATAGAATTGGTGTGGTTTTCAGAGCCATTTAATGTCCGACAACGGCAAGGTATTTAAGGAGCAATAAGCTAAAGTTAAGCAATTTAGCCTAAATTATACTTAAAAATTGTTAGCTGCAATTCAACCCATAAGTGGACTCCACCGCATTGTGCTATTCTTCATCCTCCTGCGTGTTCCAATCCGCCCATGCTCATCCGTCATTGATGCGCTTTTTTCAAAAACAGTTCGGTAGCGAGGACTATTCAAGTGCTAATGAAATTCCTAAATTTAAAGAAAATGCATAGAATAAAGGTATCGGAAAACCTCCAGCAATCTTCAAAGTAATAGTACCCCCAGACCGGATCAATAAGACAAAAGAGTTATATTTACCATTATGCCTAAAGCATTTGCCCAAAAAGGCTTTATTTTCTACTTTTATTCAGATGAAGGCAATGAACCAGCTCATGTCCATATCAAGAAGGGAGAAGGCCGGGGCAAATGGTGGTTAACGCCAACAATTGAAGAAGAATATGCCTATGGATTTAATTTACAAGAAAGGAGACAAATCAAACGCCTGATCTTTCAACATCAGGAATTTCTAAAAGAACAATGGTATGAATACTTCCAAAGATAAAATCGTCAATAAAAGAGCCACTGACCCTATAGATCAACTTATTTTTGAAGAAGGGTTGCGTATGAAAAGCATATGGTTCGACCGTGAGCTAGACCTGATCATCGTTTTATTGAATAATAAAAAGCTCCTGAAACGGCCCTTATCTGATTTTAAACGTCTGTTTGGGGCAAAAGAAGAGCAGTTGAACCGCTTTGTCAATGATGGAATAGACATCCACTGGCCTGATTTAGATGAAGATTTAAGTTTGCGTGGCTTCCTGAAATATGCACTTGCCAAAATGGATACACCTTTGTCAGTCTGATAGGCCAACCTTTATGGTCTTTGAGACTCCGTTTTTTTACGTTCTCGATATAAAAAGACCCTAGAGGTTTTGAAAACCTCAAGGGTCTTGTTCGCTTTATTTTTCCTTTTCCAATTTCTCCGGTCTGCAATTCAGCCCAAAAGTGGACTCCACCGCATTGTACCATTCTTCATCTGTCTGAGCATTCCAATCCACCCATTGCTCATCATTCATGGATGCCCGCCATTCCAAAAATGGTTCAGCATCGGGGCCAACGGGATGTTTTACTTTCAATGTATCACTTTCTGCAATTTCCAGTATTTTGTCTGCGACCAAAGTTGCCGGTACTGGGGTTTTGAGAGATTCAGCAAACAATCTAGCAAAACGTCGTACCTGCGGATAAAGAGAATCATTCTTTAAAGATACGCTAACAGCCATTTCAGTATTGATAATTCCCGGCTCAACAATTCCAACTTTGATATTATAAGGCCTTAATTCTTGTGCCAAAACCTCGGTAATCGCCTCGAGTGCAAATTTACTTGCATTGTAGGGGCCTAAAGGGGTGCAAGCAATTTTGCCTGCCACAGAACTTATATTGATAATACAGCCATTTTCATTTTCCCGCATGCTTGTCAAAACAGCCTTGATGCACCGAAGCGATCCAAAATAATTGGTTTCCATTACTGCCTTAAATTCAGCCATGGGCATTTCCTCTACTGAACCATGCCGCTCCATTCCCGCATTGTTGACCAATACATCGATATTGCCATGTTTTTTGACGATGGCATCGATGCATTGCTTTACGGACTCATCCCCATCAACGTCCATTTTATACACGTGAATGGACAAGGATTCTTCCTTGATTTGATTTTTAAAGTCGGAAGCTTTTTCCGGGTTTCGCATGGTAGCAAAAACCTTGTGGCCGGCACGGCCGAATGCAAGGGCGGTTTCCTTTCCGATTCCCCTACTTGTTCCGGTAATCAATACATTTTTCATGGTTATTTTTAGTTAAGGTTGAAATTACTTTTTTGGTCAATTATACCATTCCAAATCGCCCTCGATTCGTCATACTTTTCGGAATCGGGCAATAGGAGCTTTCCGGTTAATGCTTTATTCAATTTTTCCCATGTTTTAGTAGGTATGGGTTGTTGCGAAACGATGGTTTGATTGGCCATTTGAA
>JBBDSB010000617.1:0-2883 GCA_040905205.1 Cyclobacteriaceae bacterium | reverse complement strand
TCTACATACCGTTGTACATTGTGGGAGTCCATTCCATAGGCAGCCAAAGCAATGGGGTCCTCTACTACTTTAAGGGCTTCACAATGATGCTGGGTCATGACTAAATCACTCACCATTCTTCTGGCTTCCCGGATATACAGTTGTTCCGGCCATCCATCTTCTCTACCGTATTCATCTTTGCAGGTTCCCCATTGGGAAACTACCTCCCTTACTTTTTCAGGTATCCTCGGATGATAGGCCAGGGTCCACATCAGCCCCTTCTGGTATTCCCGATGCCTTTCAATTATGGCCTCCCTTTCTTCATAGGTTCCTTCAGGATAGGCATAGTTTTGACCAATAAAATCTGTAGAAAAGCCATGTTTATTGTTGGTATCGGTTTTACGGTTTGGCATGGCAGAATTGGCCCAGGGCAAGTAGGCAATATTGCCATAATCATACATGGTTTCCAGATCATCGGCTGCTTCATAATTTCTAAAAAGCAGTTCATATTCCTCTTCTTTATATGTCGATGGCTTATCGAAAGGTATCCTGTTTTCGGGATGGTCAGTTAGGGTCATCCGAAAACAAAAGGCCTGGATTTTATCATCCCCCATTCCATCAATTCCCGGACCATTTGGTGAAATGTGCGGCAATAAACCGGAACTGGGATTGCCCTGCTTTTTATAGGGATCCACCCCATCCACAAAATTGTGGTTTCGCCCGTTTCTTGCCAACCTTCCCCTTAAAGAAACGGCATATTTATTGGCCTGAACACCATTCAGGGTTTCTCCGTATTTCGAATTTGGCTCCCTCCCTACCGTATAGCTTACCCCTGCTGTTGCCATCAGGTCTCCTTCATAGGTGGCATCTACAAAAATTTTTCCATGGAATTTTTTACCACTTTCCATCTCAATAGCCACAATTTTAAGCTGATTTAAAATAACTCCTTTTCTACGGTCCAGCCTTTCTTTGTAGACGATATCAATATTACTTTCTTTATCCAAAATTTGCTGGAATACCGACAAGGCCGCTGATGGCTCAAAAGTCCACATGGTTTCCTCCCCATCTTCTGAGCGGGAATAGGCTACCCCTTTATAATTTTCTTTTTTCTGCCATTTCCAGTTTTCAGGCTGGTCATAGTATTTTTTTATTTCCCGGTAAAATTCGTGCGAAATCCCTCCAACTGCCTGTTTATTTCCAATATCTGTTTGACCCAACCCTCCGGTTGTCAATCCACCGAGGCGGTTGGAAGGTTCTATAATTAACGTTTTTTTACCCATCCTCGATGCTTGAACAGCAGCAGTCACCCCAGCGGAAGTTCCTCCATAGATAATGATATCATAGGTTTGGGCAAGTAGCATTGGAGACCACAGAAAAACGATGAGGCAAAGTGCCGGACCAAGATTGATTTTACATTTCCATTTTTTCATTTTTCTTTTTTTAAAAAACAATTAACCTCACCATACTTTCTTCTTTATGCCCATTTCTTTTAAATATTTTATAGACAATTGCTTTTGGGATTTATTTTCGGTTCGCAACAAATGATGGATATTTTCCCTTGTCAATGAATCCATCCTGCTTTTATCCCTTAGCAAGCCAAAAAGGATATCATTCAGGCCATTATTTTCTCCGGTACTGATAATTTGAATAATTTTTAAAACAGATGAAAAATACCAGACATCTATACTTTTAAAATAGTCAATCATCCCTCTTTTGGTATTAAAATCCGCTTCCAAATAGGCCTCCAACAATATCATCTGAATCCTTTCTTTTTCCAAATCGGAATGAACCACACTTTCCATGGCTATCCGGCTAAGGTTGGGATCATTCCCCGTCATGACTGTTCTGACATCAGGAATCCGCTCTATAAAATTTAGGGCATTTTCCCGAAACCGGTTCAATGCCCAGATATTGTCCTGGCGGTTGGGACTATTCAAATATTTATTCATGATTTCCTCATCCACATATTCCGTAGAAATCATCCTTACACTATCCCTTACCGGCCCATAGGCAATGTGCCATAAGGTATGTGTGGTGTAAGCTGCCCCATCAATTATATATCCCTGTATATCCTTATGGGTGGCAGCACTTACCCCGTCCACCGACGGGTTATCCGGTTCTTTGCCGGTAAGGTCTGCCAATGCATAGTTAGCCAAAAGGGATTGGGGATCCTTGAGCAATCGGTGAAGTTTAAGGTAGTCAGTTTCCAAAAAAGGATCATGCTTGTTTTTTGTCAAGGGCTTAATTGGTCTAATACCTATATAATTACCTGAAAAGGACCAAAACATGTATAAATCAACCGGCAGACATACCTTATCTTCACACACCCCGGTATTCAGCTCCCGGAAAACGACAGGCTGCTGGTTTTGGGATAATTTACCTATATACAAGGTATCATTTAATAGGGAATCCATGAATCCGATCACTCTTTTGTCCATCAATATAATTTCTCCAGGATCATAATTTTCCTGAACCTTCTGCCATTCAGGGAAGTGAGTTTGAAATTTTGCCATGAGGAAGGCCAATAAGACCAATAGCTTCACTCCTGGCATTATTTTTATGAAATCCCATTCAATCATTTTCCCAGGGGAGGTTCACCTCTCCAATTTCAGTTTTCATCACTTCCATCGCTCTTTGGGCCATTTCCAGGGTTTTTGGTGATTCTTCATACACCCTTATTTCACAGATGCCACCGGAAACCGCTTGGTCTTTTAAAGTTATCCTTAACCTACTGGCCTGTGTATCTTTAACCGGCAACACCAATCGCCGGAATCCTTCAGGATTATCAATTTCTTTCAGGAGGGTCCATTTGCCTTCCCACTGGTACGCAATATCGAATTTTTTAATGGCCAAATCTCCCCTGTTTTGGAACACGATGTGGATCATGTTGAATTCTTGGGGTCG
>JBBDSB010000616.1:0-2889 GCA_040905205.1 Cyclobacteriaceae bacterium | reverse complement strand
AAGGACACCGAGCTTATGGAGAATTGGCAAGAAATACAGTAAGAAATTTCAACCCCTCATTTATTCTTGAATTATCGGCAACGCCACCTCCCAACAGCAATGAGTTAGTGAAAATCACAGGTCGTGAATTGCACGAAGAAGAAATGATAAAATTGGATATTCACCTAACCAACAAAACAAGTTTAGATTGGCAAGATACTTTATTGGCAAGTTTTGAAAAGCGAAACGATTTAGAGAAGAAAGCCAAAGAATATGAAGGCAATACAGGCGAATATATTCGTCCGATTTGCTTGATACAAGTTGAAAGAACAGGGAAAGACCAAAAAGATAAAAAGTTTATTCACGCAGAAGATGCCAAAGAATATTTAATCAAAAAATGCAGTGTTCCTGAGAATCAAATCGCCATAAAATCAAGTGAAAAAGACGATATTGAAGGCATTGACTTATTCGCCAATGATTGTGAAATATGTTATATCATAACAAAACAGGCATTGCAAGAGGGTTGGGATTGTTCTTTTGCTTATGTGCTTACAGTGCTTACCAATCCATCATCAGCAACAGGAATCACACAATTAGTCGGACGGATTTTAAGACAGCCTTTTGCACGAAAAACCAAAATCAAAGATTTGGACGAGTGTTATGTTTATACTTTCAGGCAAAATGCCAAATCCTTAGTAAGTGATATTAAAAAAGGGTTGGAAGATGAAGGATTGGGCGATATAGCAGGAAGAATTGTAAGTGATGATGCAGGGACAGATGCAGGCGGTTTAAAAGACCGTGTAATGCAATATCGTTTGGGTTTTAAAAAGTTTGAAGGGAAAATATACTTGCCAAAGTTCGTCATACAGGAAAAAGAAAGTTGGCGAGATATGAATTTTGAAATTGATATTTTAAGCGAAATAGATTGGGAAAATATCAATATTGATGAAATCAAAAATCTTTCACTCCAAAATAAGCGAAACCAAGAACAAGAAATTGCCTTAGGTTTGAGCAATGAAGAAAAGGAATTACTAAAGGAAACAGGGAGAGAAGAAAAAACAGGCACTTTAGAAATTGACGAAGTATTTCTGACGAGACAAATAACGGAAATTATCCCAAATCCTTGGCATTGTTACCAAATCGGAGAAAAAGCAATTCAACTTCTTTTGGCAAAATACGAACGAGAAATAGTTTCAGCCAATTTTGTTTTCATCATTGAAGAACTGAAAAAGATTTTAGAGAAAGAACGAAACCGATTATCAGAGCAGGTTTTCAGAAAAATGGTTGCTGACAAAAAATTATGCTTTTTCCTTGTTACAGACAAAGGCGGTTTTGAATTGCCATCAAGAATAAAAGTTAAGAGCAACAGACAGTTGGTGCGTAATGACAATACGCCAATTCAGAAATCATTATTTGACTATGTTCCTGAAGAGAACATCAACGACCTTGAAAAATCGGTTGCCATTTACCTTGACGAGCAAGAAAAATTATTGTGGTGGTATCGCAATATGAGCCGACAAGACTACCATATACAAGGTTGGAAACGAAATAAAATCTACCCTGACTTTCTTGCAGCAGACAAGCAAGAAGAAAAAGACGATTACGGAACAGTGTATGTTTTGGAAACAAAAGGTATTCACCTTAAAAATGAGGACACAAAATACAAGCAAGACGTATTCGCACTTTGCAATGAATTGGGGGCAAAGAAAGCTTGGAAAGAACTCTTTGACGAATTTCCAGACCACGATTTTGAATTTCAAGTAGTATTTGAGGACGAGTGGCAAAATAAGATTAATGAACTAATGGAATAAGCCAATGCATCCCGATTTTTATCGGGATAAGCACAATCCACAGCCCCTCAAAGCCGACCCACAAGCCAAAGCTGTGGTAAGAGCTTCCACCTCTCCCACCCGAGAAAAATTATTTTTTATTTACTTCCCTTCTAAAAATTTTAAAAATGCCAACCCACAGTAGGACTCAAAAACTTTCGGAAAGTTGGTTACAAAACTCAATATTTAAAAGGGTTGCTTGACAGGGACCACAAAAACTCCGGGGCATAACACGGGTTTTGTAAATATGGAGGGATAAGTTCTTCTATAACAGCTTATTTCAAGGTCATAGTTTAGTTGCATTTAAATGAATGAACATTCGAATTGAAATCCACAACCTCAATGCCTGAAATCCCCAAATGTATGATTCTCCTCAGGTTTGGTTTCTGTCTGTATAATAAATGTTATATTTACGGGGTGACTAAAGCTTATTAATTATGGCGTATAAAGAAGGATTGCTCCGGCTTTCAAAGTCTTTATTGAAATCCATATTGGAAAAATCGGCTTCCCCTGAAGCCATGCAATGGTTGGGTCAGCAAATGGATAAAATTGCGCAGGACAAGGGGGGAATGAAGTTGTATTTGGCATTTGGCCAGGCATCCAAACATTTCTCAAAAGATAAATTGACGCTTTCTGACTATGAAATTCAGGAAGCAGACAGGCTTAGAAAGGGCTTTCGTATTCAATGCTGGAATGAATTGCAGACAGCGAGGACTTTACTTTTGCTTTCCATGGCATCAGAGGAAGATACCACCTGGATGGGCAAAATGGATAAAATAGTTGAAACTGGAGACCTGCATGAGCAGGAAGCCGTTTATGCAGCACTTCCCCTTTTACCCTTTCCTGAAAAGTTGACCAAAAGGGCAGCAGAAGGCCTAAGAACCAATATTACCTCTATTTTTGATGCCATTGCCCTGGATAATCCTTACCCTTCTGAATACCTGGAAGAAAAGGCGTGGAACCAGTTGCTCTTAAAGGCGATTTTTATGCAAAGGCCTCTTTACAGGATCATTGGCGCCGATCAAAGGGCCAATCCGGAACTGGCCAAGACCCTGGTGGATTATGTTCATGAAAGATGGTC
>JBBDSB010000615.1:0-17626 GCA_040905205.1 Cyclobacteriaceae bacterium | reverse complement strand
ATGAAAGATTATAAATTTGATATTCAAAAAAACCACAAGTCGATCATCAAGGTGATCGGCGTGGGAGGAGGAGGATCCAACGCCGTGAACCACATGTTTAATCAAGGTATTAAAGACGTGGAATTCGTGGTGGTCAATACGGACTCCCAGGCATTAAAGAGTAGCCCAGTACCTTTAAAACTTCAGATCGGGGCCCACCTGACGGAAGGTCTGGGGGCTGGTGCCAATCCTGAAAAAGGCAAAAACGCCGCTTTGGAAAGCAAAGAGGAAATACGGGAATTTCTGGCTGACAACACCAAAATGGTTTTCATAACGGCAGGAATGGGTGGAGGAACAGGAACAGGAGCAGCTCCTGTGATTGCCAAGATCGCCAAAGATATGGACATTCTTACGGTGGGAATTGTAACCGCCCCTTTTGCATTTGAAGGAAGGAAAAAAACGTATTCTGCCCAGACTGGAATTGAGGCCCTGCGGGAGAATTGTGATACCGTGTTGGTCATTTTAAATGATAAACTTAGGGAAATTTATGGCAACCTTCCGATAAGGCAGGCCTTTGGAAAAGCGGATAATATCCTTAGCACAGCTGCCAAATCAATTGCCGAAATCATCACAGAGACCCAGGATGTCAATGTGGATTTCGAAGATGTAAAAACGGTGATGAAGGATGCAGGTGCCGCTGTGATGGGTTCTGCCATGGAAGAAGGCGAAGGCAGAGCCATTAAAGCAGCAGAAAAAGCCATTTCTTCTCCATTGTTGAACAATGTGGATATCAAAGGCGCCCAAAAAATACTGCTTTCCATTATGTCTGGTGAAGAAGAAGAACTATCGATGGATGAGCTGGTAGAAATTACCGAATATATTCAAGATCGTGCAGGTGACATGGCAGATGTAATCTTTGGCCAGGGCATTGATCCGGACTTGAAAAAAGCCATTCGGGTAACCGTAATTGCCACCGGTTTTGAAACCGATTCTCTTGCAGATAAGAAATTTTTTGAAGCAAGGAAAAAAGAAGACGAAAATACCAAAAAAGTCATTCATCTTGAATCAGGAAAAACTTCAAAAGTGGATGAAGAGGAAGTTAACAGCCCGGGACAAACCATATCTTTCACCGTTCAGGCCCCAAAAAACCAACCAGACCCTACTGAAGAAGCACCCGAAAAAGAAGTTAAAAAAGAGGAAAAGCCTTCGGAAGCTAAAAAAGAGGATCAAGAGGAAGAAGGATTTGAATATATCACTCCAAATCCGCAACCCGAACAAAAAAAGGTCCTCACCCTGTTTGACAGACCCGATCAACAAGACCAGGACAAAAAGGAAGAAGAGAAAACCAACACTTATCAAAACGATTATTTTGAGCAGATCAAAGAAAAGGCCATGAAAAGGGCTCATGAACGTTTTGAGCGGCTACGCCAGATGAGGTCTGTCAACCAGACCCCTGAGGAGTTCAAGGAAAAACTTGAAATACCTGCTTACCAAAGGAAAAATATAAAACTGCAACAGGTACAACACAGTTCGGAAAGAAGCCTATCTAAATTTAACCTGAATGATGACAATGAAATCATAAGCAATAACAGGTTTCTTCATGATAATGTGGATTAGTTTCCTTCTCCCTGCTTTTCCGGTTAGAGGATGGAATGGCGGGGAGAGGTTTAAAAAGCAATCAGTAATTTAGCCTGTTCTTCCAAAAGACTTAAATACAACCTGTTGGTGAGCAGGTTTCCGGACATATTTTCCTCAATTTTTGCTAATTTGACCTTAAGGGCAAGTACATGCATTCCCAGGTAGTTAAAAATATCGGTCAGGTGGCTGAGCGCAATACCTGCTCCGCCGATTCCAGAAGATATTCCTACCACTGCGCATTTTTTGTTTCTGAAACTATTGGGATAGGTCATCCCGTCGATAAATGATTTTAAAATTCCAGGAAAGGAGCCATTGTATTCCGGAACGATGAAAACAAACTTTTCCCCACTTTGAACCTGGCTGTGGATTTGATTGAAATCTGGATTAAGGCCGTTTTTTTCATAAAGTGCAGTAAACACAAAATCATTTGGAAGATCCCCCAAGTTAATGATATCAGTAACTTCACCTTGGGATTTCAAAATTTCCTGATATAATAATGCTATTTTTCCGGATATGGAATTATTTCTGTTTGTGCTTACGATTATTTTAATCATTTATAAATTATTTATAGACATAAATACAATCCAAGTCCTTATAAAGTTTCTATTTTATTATATTTCGTTGGATTGTGTCCCTTTGGTATTTGCGCTCTCAGCCATCACGGATTTAGGCTCGCCAGGAAATATCAAAAAAATCACACTGAAGGAGGTGCTGGCTGCCGCCACCATAGCAGAACCCAAGATGAAAATTATCCTTCTTGGGCTAATTGGAGAAATGTAAGCTCATTTTATTTATTGCCAGATAAAATCTTGGAACAATTATTGGTCAGGTTTTTAATAAAAAACGAAATAATTATGGATAAAGTATTGATCATTGGTGCCAATGGCAAAACCGGACGAATCTTAGCTTTTAAACTAAAAAACCATGAGCAATATGTGCCCGTAGCCATGGTAAGGGATAAAGAGCAGGTAGCCTATTTTGAAAAGGAAGGTATAAAAACGGTATTGGGTGATCTTGAAAAAGACCTGAACCATGCTTTCGAGGGAATAGACAAAGTCATATTTGCGGCTGGATCAGGGTCCAAAACCGGAAAAGAGAAAACCCTTTCAGTGGATAAAGAAGGTGCCATAAAAACCATAACGCTGAGTGCTCAAAAAAAAATTAAGAAGTATGTCATGCTAAGTTCCAGGGGTGCCGAAAATGCCGAAAAAGTGGATGGATCGATGCAGCATTACCTTCTTGCCAAAAAAGCGGCCGATGAACAACTTAAAAAATCGGGATTAAATCATGCCATTGTCCGCCCCGGAAGATTAACGGATGGACCTTTTACCGGCAAAATTAAAGTGGATGCCGTATTAAATGATAAAGGGGATATTTCCAGAGAGGATGTAGCAGAAGTACTGATCTTTATGCTGGATGAAAATATTAAAGGGAATCAGGTCTTCGGAATTCTTAGCGGAGAGGTGGAAATACCTGCTGCCATACCTTTGTTTTTAAAATCGGGTCAGGCAGTAGTCTGACAATCAATTTTATTTTTTGTAGCTATCATATATTGGGTATTTTCGCTAAATTTAAAATATTCTAAATATAACCCAACATTACCATGCTACACTGGCTTTTTATTTTGTTAATGGCTTTTTCCGAGCCGCCTCTTCCGTTATTCGAAGAACAGATGATTGATGATCAAGTCGCTATAGGATATGGTCTTGCCATTGGAGACGTAGACGGAGATGGCCAACCGGATATATTATTGGCAGACAAAAAAGAATTCGTTTGGTACCGCAACGGGGATTGGAAAAGGTTTGTAATGGTGGATAACCTGACCGAACATGACAATGTCTGTATTGCAGCACGGGATATCAATGGGGATGGCCGGGTCGAAGTGGCCGTTGGAGCGCAATGGAACCCTGGTGAAACCAATGATATCAGCCAATCCGGCTCCGTCCACTACCTCATCCGGCCTGATGATCCCACAAAAAAATGGGAAGCGGTAAAATTACACCATGAACCCACGGTTCACCGCATGCGGTGGGCAAAGGCAGAAAAAAACAAATACCACCTGATCATGCTGCCCTTACATGGCCGTGGAAACAAAGGTGGAGAAGGTGCCGGGGTTAATGCCATTGGATATGAAATGCAGGATAAAGAGGGAAGGAAATGGAAACATTGGGTCATTGATCAATCCATGCACATTACCCATAATCTGGATTTAGTGGATATCGGGGAGGCTGATCATCTCTATATCGGCGGTAAAGAAGGTGTAAAGTCATTTGCCTTTGAAAATGGAAAATGGACCAACCACCCCAATGGAGAATGGTTGGTCGATGACCATGGCTTCGGGGAAATCCGTATCGGGAAATATAAAAACGATAAAAAGTTTTTAACCGGTGTGGAGCCCTTTCATGGCCCTAACCTGACCTTCTATTTGCAACGGGGCGATTTTTTTTCCAGATCCAACCTGGAGAGAAATGTGCTTTCGGAAAACATGAACCAGGGTCACGGATTAGCCAATGCTGACCTGCTGGATTTAGGCCATGACCAGGTGGTGGTGGGATGGAGAGAGCCGAATGACAATGGGAATCTGGGGATAAAATTATTTGTTCCGGATGAAAGTGGAAGCTGGGCCTCGCATTGGATCGATAAAAACGGGATGGCCTGTGAGGACCTTAAGGTGGCCGACCTGAATGGGGATGGTAAATTGGACATTATTGCCTCCGGAAGGTCAACCAAAAACCTCAAAATATATTGGAATAAAACACCATAATTTCTATCGGCCCAAAATATACCCTTATGAAATCGAGCCTGCCTGAGGCAGACAGGCATGATGAGAACGTCACACACAGGGATGATTATCAAACTTGCGAGATTCCCCCGAAAAAAAATCGGGTCAGGCATGTGGCCTTTTAAAAACAAAATATAAACAGATGAAATTAAAAAACAAAACCCTCCTTTTGCTAATGGTAATGACCTTCATTACCAAGGGAATTATGGCGCAGGACCTTGCTCCTTTGGCCATTGAATTTGTCCATTCCCTGGACACCCAACTAAAAAAACAGGCCTGTTTTCCTTTTGACCATTCAGAAAGGTTCAATTGGCATTTTGTGCCCAGGGAAAGAAAAGGTCCTACTTTCCATGATTTCAACCCCAATCAAAAGGAGGCTGCCATGGCATTGATGAAAGCCTCTTTGGGTTCGGATGGACATGAAAAAGCCCAGGCCATCTTCGAATTGGAAATGGTGCTTAAGGAAGTGGAAGAAAGGAAACCCGATGACAATTACAGAGATCCCCTAAACTATCATTTCAGTATTTTTGGACAACCCGGTAGTGAAAAAGATTGGGGATGGCGACTGGAAGGCCATCATCTTTCCCTTAACTTTTCTTCTTCAAGGCGCACCATCATTTCGTCTACTCCTTCTTTTATGGGATCCAACCCCGGAATTGTGCTGTCGGGACCTCATATGGGCAGGCAGGTCCTGGCCGAAGAAACCAACCTGGGCTTTGAACTCCTTCAATCTTTGGATGAGGAACAAAAGCAAAAGGCCAAGTTTTCTGATCAGGCCCCAGCAGACATCATTACCGCCAATGACAGAACTGCCCAATACCTAAAACCGGAAGGCATATCTTTCAGCCAATTGAACCAAGACCAACAATCTCTATTAAAGAAGCTGGTGCAGGTTTACCTTTCAAGAAATACTGATGAATACCAAAAAATCATGTTGGAACGGATTGATGCCTCTGGTTGGGATGATTTCACTTTTGCATGGGCAGGAAGTGAAATCAACGAAGTGGGACAGGCACATTATTATCGCCTTCAAGGTGCCGACCTGCTTATTGAATATGACAACATTCAAAACAATGCCAACCATGTGCATGCTGTTTTCAGGGACATGAAAATGGATTTTGGAGGGGATCTATTAAAAAGTCACTATCAGGAGGATCATCATATGGAAGCCCAAAACACAGAAGACTAATAGCGTGAATTCTAGGTAAGAACGTCTTGAAAAACCAGCTATTTCGTCACTGGGAACCCTAAATTGTGGGTTGCTGAGGGAGGAAAGGATGTGGCGGTCCCGTCTGGCTAGGGATTCCCACGGCTTCCTCCGCACAAACCCCCTCTAAGCCTACCGATGACGTATTTATTTTGAAATTAGGTCGAATCTCACATTAATAATTTCTCCGGTTTTTCAAGTATTTCCCCCATTACTTATGCAAGTCAAAGGTCTCTAGAGGAATGACCTTCTCTTTCCTTTGGTACCAATCATTGAAAACAAATTGGACCTTATCAAATTCCTGGTCACCAAAGTGGTGCTTTTCATATTGCCCCAAAAGAGATAAGAATTTATCAGGGTGATTGACTGGCTGTTTAAACCTGTAAACGGTACTGTGAGCGGTAACCAATCGGTACCTTTTGTCAAGAGATTGAGGTATTTTTGATTTTGAAAATAATTCCCGGAGCTTTTCACGGCAGGTTTCCAATTCACCATTCATGGGATATCCCTTGATCATCAGGCAAGAAGGGGAAGCAAAAACCCCTTCGAAACGGAGGGTTATCTTTTTTATCCCCTCCAAGGCTTTTTCGATAGCATCAATATATGCTTCCCGTTCTACTGTTTCCAAAGTAAAACCTTCATAACAGGATATAATGGGCATTATGGTGACATGAATATCTGATGATGGGTAAGGATATTGTCCTGGATCAATAGCAGTCAATTCAAAAATAAACCTTTTAAAATTGGATTTAATGGTCTCATTGGGTTGCAGCAAAAGGGTAAGGCCTCTCCTGCTGTCCGATTCATCATCTAAGCCGGGGTCATGGGAAAATCCGTTCATTCGGATTTCTTCCAGGGCATTTTGATGAAGCAACTGGTAATGGGCTTGCAGATCCTCCAAAGGTTATTCTTCTTCAAACTTTCTAAAAATCAAGTGCAGCAGTTCCTCCACTTCCTCAGAATATATATCCCATTTTAGGGGGCTTACGAAATTTTCGTTGAGCAAATTAATGGCATCGAAAAAACTGTCAGATTCATCTATTTCATGAAGTGCCTGGTTCATCAGGTCTGGATTCCCATCAAATAAAATTTTGGTGAACATGTACCTTTGGTTGATACCTATATCTTCCTGAAGATTTCTTATACTTCCTTTCATAAAGGCATATTCTTCGGATTCAAACCTTGCCCAGGCCATTGCAGGATCGATGGTATCCTCCAATTCATCCTGGGTATCTTCATTATGAATCCCAGTATCCTTGCCCGATATTAAGGATGCACTTTCTTCCTTCTCCTCTGGCAGGGTTTCATCGGAGGTGGAGGTTTCCAAGTGCTCCTCTACTTTTTTGGGCAATGACCTATCCATTAGCAATCTATTCCAATCCAATACCACCAGCTGGTCCAGGGGTTTTAATAAATCCGGGGCGTCCTCTAGATCTGCGCTTTTTTGAATAAATTGTTGCCGTAAAGCGTTTTTAAGATCTACAACGGATGTCCTTCCGTTGATTTGGTCGATTACCGGCAGCCAGAAGGGCGTATGCCACTTGATATATTTTTTCAGGTCTTTGAAATACTCGTTTGGCTTTTCTGCTCCTTTTTCCATTTCCTTTTCAAAAAAGTCCAGCGGATCTACGGCCAGATGAACCGTTTCTTTGATTGCACTTTCCAACAAACTTCCAAAATCGGTTTTATTTATTTTAATGGACCTGGAAAGCACATTCATCAATTCATTTAATGCTCCTTTGACCGCATAATCGCCATAATCAAAGTAAGGACTATTTCTCAGCCGTCCAACTTCCTCCTGCCAGGCATCAAAAAGTGTTTTGATCACCATTAAATTCAATTGGGTGCAGGGCGTCAAATGGATGATTTCCTGACCACTCATGTATTGTTTCACTGCAAAGTATTCCTCTCCAACTTTCTTTGCCAACTCCTTAGAAAACTGATCCAAATATTCAGAATCTATCATTTTACTTATCATGGAAATCCATTTCTATTTTAATTTTCTTTGGTAAATAATCAAAGTAAAGTTAATGGAATTTAAAATAGAAATGAAGGTCTGATCTTTTAGAAAGGACAATATTGATGAAAACGGGAAATTAAAAGAATGCTTGTTTGCTAAGACTCCGGAAACAGGCCAACCTATTTTATTATTTATACCGGTAAAACCCTTAATTTTGGAAATGTATTTTAATATTCCGGCCCAAATTTGGCCCTAAAGATGGCATTATAAAGAATATTGAAATTCTCCCGAACCGAAATAGTGAGATATGTTCATAGAACCTACCATAGAAAAAACCCAACAGAAGGACTGGAAAGGGCAAATTGAGGTGATTTGCGGCTCTATGTTTTCGGGAAAAACCGAGGAATTGATCCGAAGATTGAACAGGGCCCTTATTGCCCGGCAAAAGGTGGAGATATTCAAGCCTGCTCTGGACAAGCGATATGACGAAAGAAACGTGGTTTCCCATAACGAAAAGGTCATCCGATCCACGCCGGTACAGTTTGCAGATGACATCCTACTGCTGGCCGGAAACTGTGATGTGGTGGGTATTGATGAGGTACAATTTTTTGACCATGAAATTGTGAAAGTGGCCAATTTACTCGCTAAAGCGGGAAAAAGAGTAATTTTAGCAGGGCTGGATATGGATTTTGAAGGCCAGCCCTTTGAACCCATGCCTCAACTCATGGCCATGGCAGAGTACGTTACCAAAGTCCATGCCATTTGCATGAAATGTGGTGACCTGGCCGCTTTTAGCTATCGGCTTTCTCCGGGGAAGGAAAAAGTAATGTTGGGTGAAAAAAAAAGTTATGAAGCCAGGTGCAGACGGTGTTTTTATGAGGATAAGATTTAATCCTGGTAAAACATGCTAAAGAAGACGGAAGGTATTGTATTCAATTACATCAAATACCGGGAAACCTCCATTATCACAAAAATATTTACCCGGGAATTGGGATATAAGACCTATTTGGTCAATGGGGTACGTAGTGCAAAATCAAAAACCAAAATGGCCCATTTTCAGCCATTGACATTATTGGACCTTGTGGTCTATGAGAAAGAAAACGCCAATATCAATAGAATTTCAGAGGCAAAGCTTGCAAAGGCTTTCCATCACATCCCCTTTGACTTTTTCCGTTCCGGAATTTCCATGTTGATGGTGGAAGTTTTGGGCAAAGTAATTTATGAAAATTACCTTAATCAACAGCTCTTCGATTACCTTTCCAAAATTATTGTCTATCTGGACAGCGAGACCTGTGAACCGGCCAACTTCATTCTTGTTTTTCTGATCGGGACATCCAGCTTTTTGGGATTTGAACCTGAAAATGCCGAAAATTTTTATTTACAGCTTCCCCATGGCCAACCTGGAGAACATATACGGAAAAAGGTGAAATATTTGGATGTATTGATAGAATCCCCACTCCCCTATCAAGAAAAAATACCCCCTGCTATAAGAAGGGCCCTGGTGGACGATTGGCTTTTATTTTATAAAATCCACATGGAATCCTTTGGGGAAATCAAATCATTACAGGTATTAAGAAACCTAATTTAGATGCCCTTTAAAACATTTTAATCATTTTAACTAACTTGCAGATAAAGACTTCGTAAAATGAGCGATATATTATTCGATGAGGTCCCCTCTCTGGATTTGGGTGACTTTGTATCAGAAGACAGGAAAAAGAAATCGGCCTTCGTCAAAAAACTGGGAGAAGCTTACCAAAACATAGGATTCGTAGCCATTAAAAACCATGGATTGGGTCAGAATATACAGGACGATTTGTACCGGTCCATACAGGCCTTTTTCACTTTGGATGATAAAATCAAATCTCAATATGAAAAACCGGAAATAGGTTTCCAAAGGGGCTATACAGGTAAGGGAAAGGAACATGCTAAGGGCAGAAACACCGGGGATTTAAAGGAATTTTATCATGTAGGACAGGATTTGGATAAAATACCCGACCATGATCCGGTAAAAAAAGATTACCCGGAAAATGTTTGGCCGGAAGAAGTGCCGGATTTTAGGGAATTTTCTCTTGAAGTATTTCGGAAAATTGAAGCGGCTGGTAAAATAATGTTAAGGGCAATTGCATTGCATTTGGAATTGCCGGAAGATTATTTTGACTCAAAAGTTGAAAAGGGCAATTCCATACTCCGTTCTATTCACTATTTTCCCATTAAAAACCCATATACGGTTCCTGAGGATGCCGTAAGGGCCGCAGAACATGGGGACATCAATCTGATCACCTTACTGATGGGTGCCAGCGCCGATGGTTTACAAGTGTTAAGGAAGGATGGTAAATGGATCCCCATCAAAGCGGTGCCTGACCAGTTGGTGGTCAATGTGGGGGACATGCTGGAAAGGTTAACCAATGAAAAATTGAAATCTACCATACACCGGGTGGTCAATCCGCCAAGGGAAAAAATGAACAGCAGCCGGTATTCGATCCCTTTCTTTATGCATCCCCGTTCAGAAATGGACCTTTCCTGTCTGCCTAATTGCGTGAGCCATCCACATCCCAAACAATTTGAGGATATTACAGCCGGCGCATTTCTGGAAGAACGCCTAAAGGAATTAGGACTGAAAAAATGAAGGGTTGCGGCAAATTGGTATTACCAAAAAGAATGAACCTTGGTGATTTTAATAAGATCAAAGTACCCTATTTTGTGAAATAAAATGACAATCAGGACTGTCCGGTATTACATTTATCTTAAGGATGTATTGTTACTTTCTGTGACGGCTTTTGGTGGGCCTCAGGTTTTCCTGGCCATGGTTATTGACCTGATGGTGAAACGCCGCGGCTATCTGACCGAAAGGGACCTGCTGGAATTAAATGCACTATGTTTGATACTGCCGGGTCCAACTTCTACCCAAACCATATCAGCTATTGGTTTCAAGATTGGTGGACCCATCCTGGCTTACTTGTCCTTACTTGTATGGATTTTTCCAGCAACCGTCCTGATGATTGCCACTGCCTTTCTGATCGAACATCTACAGGAAAACACCCAAGGGGCATTGGGCTTTGCAAAATTTATTCAGCCCATGGCCATAGGCTATATTATCTATGCGGCACAGATCACTATAAAAAAAATGATTCATACCATCGAAGCCGCCATCCTCATGATGATAGCCGCATTCGTCGCATTTTTTTATAACTCACCCTTTATTTTTCCCATTATGCTTTTCATTGGCGGTCTTATTACTACCCATAATTACAATAAACAACCCATAATAGAAGAAGTTTACAAAATCCGAATCTCCTGGAGCAATTTTTTCCTCTGGGCGGGAGTACTGATTTCAGCTGCCCTTCTGGGTCATTATACCAGGTATTTGCCGATAAGATTATTTGAAAACTTTTATAGAAACGGAAGTCTTATTTTTGGGGGCGGACAGGTTTTGGTACCCTATTTATATACTGAATTTGTTGAATTTAAAAAATACCTGAGTTCAGAAGAGTTTCTTACTGGATATGCCATCTCGAAAAGTTTGCCAGGACCTACCTTTAGTATCAGCTCTTATATAGGAGCGCTCTCCATGAGAGAATGGGGGGCAGGGGGAATGATAACAGGTGGATTGGTCGCTGCAGCGGGAATTTTCCTACCAGGGACTTTTCTGATTTTTTTTGTGATCCGTTTTTGGGATGGCTTGAAAAAATACAGACCTGTCCGTGCCGCTCTGGAAGGGGTCAATGCGGTAAGTTGTGGCATGCTGATCGCCGCCGCCTACTTGCTTTTTGAGCCCATGGAAAATAATTTTTTCAATATCATTGCCATCGTAGGAACCTTTGCATTGCTTCAGTTCAGCAAAATTCCTTCACCTTTAATTATTGTCATAGGGGTGGTCGCCGGTATCGGCTACCAATGGATCGTCAGTTGAATCCATTTGGTGTCGTTCTTTTATTTTGAATTAAAACAAAAATTTATCATCTTTCCGTAAGATTTGAATTTTTTAAGATAGTGTGGAAGTTAAATATTTTTTCAATTGAAAAGCAAAACAATCAACGTACTTATTCCTGATACAGCGAGTGGACACACGATGGCAGTGATAAGATGCCTTAAAAAACGCCCTGAAATAAAATTACACGGATGTGCTTTTGATCCCCATACTCCCTTTAGGTATTCCTGTTACAAGGAAAGTTTTACGGCTTTGTCCTATTCAATATATGGATTTCGTCTCAGGAGTTAAAATCCATAGAAGTTTACATTGCTTTAGCAAAGATCTTGGTTTCAAGTGGAAGGATACGGATTTAAAATTTATTCTCGATGATCCCATTGCTGAAATTTATAACGCCTGGAAAAGGAGGAACAGGTAAATTTTCAAACCTTATTTAGGTTGTTTTTGAAATTGAGTGCTTTATTTGGATAAGAAAACACCCTCTATTCTCATTTTAATGCTATTTCACAATAGAAATAATATGGCATAAGCCAACCTGCTTTTACAAAACTGAAAAATTTAACTTATTGGTTAAATTATAACCCCATATTCAAAATTCCATACGTTTTTTATTAATCCTGGTTAATTTTTAAACCAAAAAAAAGAGGAATCTTTACAAGATTCCTCTGGTTGGGTTTATTTTAAACTGACTAACAGCTATAATGTTTTGGAAAAAGGTTAATAATCTTCGATTATTACATCCAAATTTCCTTAAACGTAACAAAAATGTCGCACAAACCAAAAAAAACGGATTAAAATTTTTTTATTTCTTTAGGAAGGATTGGTAACCCGACGGGCTTAGTTTACGATTTTTTTCTATGTTTTAGAATGAGTGCCAGCAATTTCTTAAAGAAAATGACTTGAAAACCATTAAAATTTAAAAATTATTCTTGTCCTATATTTTTGGGTAGGGTATATTTTTGTAAATTACTTTTGAAAGCAAATATCTGTATTAAAGCTTGAAACAAGGATGAGAATTATCATTGAGAAATAATTCCTGTTATCCCATGTATTTAAAAGATTTTTATTGATGTCTTTTGGAAATGATCTTAAGCGGTTCCTGTTTAGACACCGCCTGGTTCCTACCCACAAATGGAGACCTGCTGCCACAGTTTTGGTGGCCGCCATTTTCGGATTGGGGATCTACCTCTTGAAATTAAGCAACGCAGCTTCCTATTTATCGGATGACCCTCAGGCATGTGTCAACTGCCATATCATGACACCACAATACATCACCTGGAACCATAGTTCGCACAGGGAGGTGGCCCATTGTAATGATTGTCATGTTCCCCATAACAACGTTGCCAATAAATATTTCTTTAAAGCCAAGGATGGTTTATACCATGCTTCTGTTTTTACCATGAGGGCAGAACCGGAAGTGATCAAAGCTCTCGGGCCTTCAATCAGGGTAATCCAGAACAATTGCATTCGCTGCCATGAAGACCAGGTCACCGATGCCAATATGGTGGGCTTCGTTGAAAGCCACAAGGAAAAAAGAACGGACCGGACCTGTTGGGAATGCCATAGGGATGTACCCCATGGAAGAGTAAAAAGCCTTTCTGCTACCGGTCATCAAATAGAACCCATTAGGGCCCATGCTCCAGCAGATCTGGAAATCATTCCCAAATGGCTGAAAGAATCCATGCAAAAAAATAATTAAGAATAAACCCTCCAGCTATGAAAAATTGGATGCTTTTTGGATTTACCGCTATTATCGTTTTTATTTTGGCCATGTTGGCTTACACCATTATGGACAGAAAAACAGAGGCGCGCTTTGCTTACCAACCAAAAGTCAAAATTGAAGGTATTGAACCCAGGGATTCGGTATGGGGACTGAATTATCCCAGGCAATACCAGTCATATCAAAAAACAACAGACACCACCTTCAGTACCTTATACAATACCAGTGGCAGAAGGGATGTTCTAGAAGATAATACGGAGATGGTGGTTTTATGGGCAGGTTATGGTTTTAGCAAAGATTATATCCATCCAAGGGGTCATGCTTATGCCGTAGCGGATATTCAACAAACTTTAAGAACCGGTGCTCCCATGGAAGCCGGAGAAGGCCCCATGCCCAGCACCTGCTGGACTTGTAAAAGCCCAGACGTGCCCCGGCTAATGAGTGAAATTGGGGTTACGGAATACTACAGTAAAAAATTATCGGATTTCGGTTCTGAAGTCATCAATCCCATAGGTTGTGCGGATTGTCACAATCCCGAAACCATGAACCCGACCATCACAAGGCCGGCACTGATTGAAGCTTTTGAGGCGATGGGTAAAGACATCAACAAGGCCTCTCACCAGGAAATGCGGTCGCTGGTCTGTGCCCAATGCCATGTCGAATATTATTTCGATAAGTCCAAACCAAATAAAGAAGATGCCCAGTACCTGACCTTCCCATGGAAAGATGGTATGGACGTAGAAGCTGTAGAACAATATTATGACAACATTGATTTTGCAGATTGGACCCATCCGCTCAGTAAAGCCAAAATGATAAAGACCCAACATCCCGATTATGAAATATATTCTCTGGGGGTACATGCCAAAAGAGGCGTGTCCTGTGCTGATTGCCACATGCCTTACAAATCTGAAGGGGGGCAAAAATTCACTGACCACCATATTGGCTCTCCATTGAGCAATGTAGAAAACTCCTGTTTTGTATGTCACAGGGAAAAAGAATCAGACCTGGTGACGGATGTATATGAAAGGCAAAGAACAATTAAAGAAGGTACTTCCAGGCTGCAAAGGCTGATCGCAATGGCCCATATCGAGGCATCCAAAGCCTGGGAGTTAGGCGCCACAGAAGAAGATATGGAAAATATTCTTCAGGGTATCCGGCATGCGCAGTGGCGCTGGGACTATTCCGTGGCCTCTCATGGAGCGGCTTTTCATGCCCCACTTGAAACCAGTAGCATCGTTACCTCTGCCACGGGAATCATCCAGGATACCAGAATCGAATTGGCCAGGTTACTGGCAAATATGGATTTTAACCAGGAAGTGGAAATGCCGGACTTTGATGATAAAAATGCATTACAGGAATACATCGGTCTGGATATACCGGAAGAGAAGGCAGCTAAAGAAACATTTTTGGAGCAGGTAGTGCCCAAATGGCTAAAGGATGGCAAAGCAAGGGAAGCAAAAAAAGAGATGGAAACCCTTAGCACCCGATAAGCCAAAGTAATAAAACTAATTTCCGCCCAGGTCCTACCAAATTTATTCCCCGGCATCATAAATTTCAGAAATAAAGAGGGGTGCCTATTTTCACATGATTTAAAAAAAATGACATGAAAAATTCTTTATTTTTTTTATTCGGGATTTCCTGGCTATTGGTCTTCCAACCTTTGTTTGCTCAATTTAATCTGGACGGGCAATTGATCCAAAGAGCGGAATACAGGAACGGTTTCAGCAGATTAATTCCGGAAGAACAATCTCCGGCAGGTTTTATTGCCCAAAGGGCAAGACTACAGGGCAGTTACCAGTCGGAACCCATCAATTTTTACATGAGCATTCAGGATATCAGGGTTTGGGGTAATACCTCTCAGGTAAAACTTTCCGATAATTTTCTTTCTGTCCATGAGGCGTATGCAGAAATGCCAATCGGTGACACCTGGAAAGTAAAATTGGGAAGACAGGAATTGAATTATGACAATTTCAGGTTCCTGGGAAACCTGGATTGGGCTTTGCAGGGAAGGGCACATGACTTTGCCCTGGTCAAACATGAACATGAAAACAGAAAAATCCATTTTGGTGCCGGCTATAACCAGGATGGGGCCCAGCTCTCGGGAAACCTGTTCACGACCGGCAACCAATACAAATATGCCCAAATGTTCCGGTATGAAAACCAATGGAAAAGTCTCCACCTTTCATTTTTGTTTTGGAATGATGGCAGACAATTTATAGAGAGAGACAATATGGGTAGGATCATAGCGGATCGGGTGTATCACAGACAAACCTTAGGAATACCCACCTTTAAATACCAATTTAAGCATACCCTGTTGAGCGGATTCTATTACCATCAATTTGGAAAGGACAGTCGGGGTCTTATTACAAACGGCTTTGATTTTAATTTACAGGCCACCCAACAGGTCCCCCTAAAAATGGAAAATAAAAAATTTAGATTTGCTGCCGGTATAGAAATTCTCAGCGGCACCCCTACCAATGACTTTTCGGAAAACAGTTCCTTTTCACCCTTGTATGGCACCAATCACCTATACAATGGTTACATGGATCTTTTTTTTGTAGGAGGAACCCACGAAAACAATGTGGGCTTAAAGGATATTTACCTAAAGGCCAGGCATGACTTTAATCCTTCATTTTTTATTCAAACCGATGCCCATATTTTTTCCAGCTATGCGGATGTTTATACTGATTTTGTGTCGGGAGAATTGATGGATAATCGTTTGGGTACCGAAATTGACCTTTCCTTTGGTCTGCTCTTCAATCAGGCCATATCCCTTCAGGGCGGGTACAGCCAATTTTTTCATACCAACACCATGGAAGTCATCCAAATGAATGGCCAACTTAAAAGCAACCAAAACTGGGCATATTTGATGTTGATCGTCCGTCCCACCATGCCGAATAAATTTATCGGTATTTTATTTTAATTGAATGAAATATTTTTCTATTCTCTTTTCCACAAAAATCTCATTGGTATTGCTGCTTCTCTTTCCCATAAACTTCAATCCAATCCAGCCGGGAACTTGCCGGAGTCCCGCCCCCTACCATCAGGTCAGAAATGCCTATTTTTAGAACTTTTGAAATGTCAGGAGCCCCTACTGGATGTCCCTCAATGATATTTTCCATGTTCAGTTTTCGCCATTTCATTTCACCAACTTCAAATTCAGAAATTTCCCAATCTTTGGTTTCCCCAACATGATCTTCACTGACGATCCAGCTTCCATCTGGCAATTCCAACAAAACCCGAAGCTGTCGGAAACCCGATTGCCTGCTTCTCCATCTGATTTTGCCTCCCTTGCTCAAATCAATGGGTTTATCCAGCCAGGAAAGTGCCATGGCCCAATTACCCTCACAGGTTCCCGACCAGATATAATAAGGGTCATTCGGTATTTCCGGATGGTTGCTTTTCTTTAATTGGTTTTTTGCCTCTCCATATAAATGTAACTTTAATTCGTTGTTTTGAATATGTTCCTGTGTAACTGGTATTGTGGCCGGGATTTCTTTAAAGTCTTCCCGAAACAATAAGGAATTTCCTGATTGTGCATATGCCTGGAAATTTCCCGCAAACAAAAAGGACACAAACAATAAAATAAAATACCTTGAAATTGTCATGCTTAATGGACTTTTGATCATCCTTCAAATAAAGATCGAAATTTTCAAGGTTCAAAATAATCAGGCAGTTAAATATGAAAACGATTTATTTCTTATTCATGCCATTCAATTAGGTGACAAAGGTCATTTTCTGTTCTAATAAAAGTTAGCATTTGATTGTTCTTCGGAGCCTATTTTTACACCAATATACTATCAAAACAAAGGTCTGTAAGCATTTTTAATAGCTAAAAAAATAAAGAACATGAAATCGAGCATGACGGAGGCGACAAACAGAGGAATGATTATCAAACACCTGCCTGACGGCAGTCAGGTATGGCCGCTAAAAAACAAATTATAAACAGATGAAAACAAAAGAAAAAAATTGCCAAATAAAAAGATTAAAATATCTTTTATTCTTAATTTTTGCCGGAGCCATTTTTTCCTGCGGGACGGAGCAGGAGGATCAGAAAAAATATATTTCCAAAAGTGCAGATGAATATACCAATATTAAGATTTTTGGGGAAGAAGTAGCAGAATTGACCAACCCTCCTTTGGTACCGGCCCCGGTGGGAAACAGGCCTGCAAAGAAGCTCTATATGGAAATGGAAATCATTGAAAAGGAAGCGGAAATGACAGACGGGGTCACTTACCTGTATTGGACTTTTGGTGGGACAGTGCCCGGCTCCTTTGTCAGGACCAGAGTGGGCGATTTGGTGGAATTCAAAATAAAAAACCACCCAGACAATAAGCTGCCTCACAACATTGACCTCCATGCCGTTACCGGACAGGGCGGTGGAGCCGAAGCATCATTCGTTGCTCCGGGTC
>JBBDSB010000614.1:0-2921 GCA_040905205.1 Cyclobacteriaceae bacterium | reverse complement strand
GATTTAAAATTACCCGACTGGTGCCCTGCCCATCTCAGGATTGGCCATCTGCGTACAGGAGCTCATGGTAGAGAAAGCCTATTGTTGTTAAGTGCCAGCCATTGGGGAATTCACCATGAAAACGACAGCCTCAATCTTTATTACTGGAAAAAGGGTGAAGAGTTGCTTTCTGATCTGGGTTACCTTTGGGACCACCCATTAAAACCCAATAACATCAGGGCGTTGGCCCATAATACGGTCCTCGTGAATGAGAAAAATCAGATCAGTAAGGGAAGAGGCGGTGAAGTATTGCATTTTAAAACCTTTGAAAAAGTCAAGGTAATGGAGATGGCATCATCTGCATATAAAGAAACAAGTGTCTACAAACGTACTTCCGTCCTGATTGATCATGGTAATGGTCAAAATTATGTTGTGGATTTCTTTCGGGTGGAAGGTGGGGAAATTCAGGATTATGTGTTTCATGCCATCGAAGAAATTCAGGAAATGAAAGGCATCCTCCCTAAAACCGGGAAAGGTAAGGCAATCTATGATTTTTCTGATGTAAAAACGTCCCAAGGAAATGATGTATGGCTTGCCAAATGGAAAACCGGAGCGCATATTACGATGACGGCCTGGTCCGTTGGACAAGCAGGAGAAAAGGTTTTTGTAGCAAAAGGTTGGGGACAAAGGGACTGGAAAAATGCCGATATTGGTACAACTATTCCCTACATTGTCAGAAGGTGTAAAGGCAATGGCCTAAAAACTTTTATTTCGGTTTTTGAGGGCCATGAAGAAAAAATACCATTTGTCAGCAGTGTGCAATTGATTGACGGCTCGGGAATAATTGCCATAGATACCCTGCTTGGTAGGGATTATATCATGTCCATGCATGATTCCGGAATATTAAAAATTGAAACCCCTGAGGGAATTCAAAACATTAATGGTCATTTTGCAGCAGCCTCGGTTCAAAAAGGCCAATTGGTTTGGTCGGAATCCTTTTCTTAAGGATAGGATGTTTTTGGGAGAGGCTTCATTGAATATTATCCTGAAATCAAAAAGTGTCGAATAATTGCTTAAAATCTAGATACTAAACAAATTCAAATATGATTCATCAACCTGATCGACGAAAATTCCTGAGTACACTTTCCCTTGCAGGAGCAGGCGTCACCCTGGCAGGGCCAACTTTTGCCTTTACCCGAAATAATTTGAATAAACCCGCCCTTCTTGGTGGACCCAAAGCCCATCCGGACCAATTCCCAAGCTGGCCTGTTTCGGGAAAAAGAGAGGAAGATGGTTTGGTAAAAGTATTGCAAAGCAAAAAATGGGGCAGGTTGAACGGCAATGCGGTGGCCAATTTCGAAAATGAATACAAGGAATGGACGGGGGCCAAGCACTGTTTGGGAGTGTCCAGCGGCACCAGTGCCCTATATACTTCTTTAGGGGTATTGGATATTGGGCCCGGGGATGAAGTCATCATCCCCGTCTATACCTTTATTGCCACCTATAACGTGGTCGTTTTGAATTATGCATTACCCAAATTTGTAGATACTGATTTGGAAAGTTTTCAAATCGATGCCACTAAAATTGAGCAAGCCATTACCCAGAACACCAAATTAATCATGCCGGTACACATTGGTGGATCCCCTGCAGATATGGATGCTATCATTGATATTGCTGGGAAACACGATATTCCAGTCCTGGAAGATGCCTGCCAGGCCCATTTGGCCGAATGGAAAGGCAAAAAAGTAGGGACAATGGGGTTGGCTGGTGCATTCAGTTTTCAATCCAGTAAAAACCTCAATTCAGGAGAAGGGGGAGCCATCCTCACCAATGATGATTTGTTCGCAAAGAATGCCTATAATTTTCACAATCAGAGCCGGGGAAATGATGATGAAAACAGTAGCTACCAATCCACAAGGGGCACCAATCTGAGGTTGACAGAATTCCAGGGCAATTTATTAACTTCACAGATGAGCAGATTGATGGAACAGGCCAACCGCCGGTCCCTGAATGCCCAATACCTGACCGAATTATTAAATGATATACCTGGGATACATCCCGCAAAACTCTATCCGGGTGTTACTCAGAGTGCCTACCACCTCTACATGTTCCGTTTTGATAAGAATGAATTTGCTGAAATGCCGCGTTCCAGATTTTTGGAAGCCCTTTCTGCGGAAGGTGTCCCTTGTTCTGGTGGATATGGTATGATGAACAAGGAAAATTATGTTCAAGATCTGGCGAAAAACAGACATTATTTGAATATTTATGGGAAGGCTACCATGCAGGAATGGTTGGAAAACAGCAGTTGTCCTCAAAACGACAAACTTTGTGAGCAGGCCGTTTGGTTTGGTCAATCCATGTTGTTGGGATCAAAAAAAGACATGGAACAGATTGCAGAAGCCATATTAAAAATAAGGGCTCATGCCGGAGACCTGGTGAAATCATAATCACCTTATGATGATGAGATTAAAATACAGCGGATTAATTATTTGTTTCTTTTGGTTGTTAGGTCCGATATGGGCCCAGTATGCGGACGGGATTGAACCCCTTATGGAAGTTGGGGTCAGTACCATAGACATTACCCCGGAAAGTCCCATCCGCCTGGCCGGATACGGTGCCAGGGATAAAAACCCTTCGGAGGGGGTTATCCATAAGTTGAAGGCCAAAGCGCTTGCCTTTGGCCGGAATGATCAGGGACCTTCAATTCTGATTACGGTAGATTTGGTGGGTATTCCGGCCATTATCACCAAAAAGGTGTCCCAAAGAATTTCCGCTCAAACCGGCATTGAAGCATCCCACTTGTTGATCTGTGCTTCTCATACCCATGGTGGACCAGAAGTGGGCAACCTGCTCAATATTCTTCAATACCGGGGGAATACTTTTAGTGATTCATTGCTCAAGTTGGAAGAATTGGTCGAAATATCAAGGTATACCGAACGGTT
>JBBDSB010000613.1:0-2929 GCA_040905205.1 Cyclobacteriaceae bacterium | reverse complement strand
GGTTAATGATGAATTGTACGGTTGCTATAATGAATATGGAGACTTTTTTAAATCCCACCTTTAACAATCCCTCTTTTAAAACCAATACATCGCAAGAAAGGTACCGTAAAAAATTCCATGATTTCATTCACGGTTAGTTGGATTGTTTTTGATTGATAAGGCCCCTACCCTGCCTTCAAAAAAAATCAGGCATTCACATCGCTTTTATCGTTCCTTCGCAATTTTAAGAAAATGAAAGGATATCATCTCCGCCTGGGTGTATAGTAGTATCCACTAAACCCTGAAATCAACTACCTGCTTTAGGAGCGAAAACGCAATAAAGGCATTTGAAGGAATAAGTTAAACCTAAACTTTAAGCCTTTCAGACTTTCTCTTTGTGCTTATAAAAAACTTCCCCTACCCGATCAATATGGTCAACCAAGGACGGGGAATTGAGCAGGTGATAAATGGAAATATCAAAAAGATAGGGTGTGTTTAGTTGATCTATGTCTTGCTCTATAGCAGAAAGTAAAGTGTACTTTAAATTTTTTCCTTTTAATGTAAGATCAATATCAGAACCCTCTCTGAAATTTCCCTTGGCCCTGGAACCGTAAATCACCACCTCTTCAATATCCCGGTATTTTTCGAACACCGATTGAATTTTATGAAGGGTTGATGTACTAAGACCAAATTTCATATCAAGGAGGACATTTTTTGTTCAAATCTTTCAAATAGTTCAAAGTACGATTTGACGACTTTTTTAAATTCTATTTCCAACACATCGGGATTGTAAGTATGGACTGTTTTATTCCTGCTGTCTATCATATCCATCCACACCTGCCCATTTGTAATTAAACCTATGCTGAATGCTTCTCTGGTGGCACTTCTAGAACCTGTCACATTTTGAATACCTTCATAGTCAAGGTAATCCTTCATCACTTTCCAGGCAAGTTCGTGGGTAAATTCAAACCTTTGAATTACCCCTTCCTTGATGATATCAATGGGATTGACCCCATGCTCACCAATTGCTGATTTCAACTGATGAAAGGCTTTTTGATAATTCCCAAACCTTTGTTTCCACCGAATGTCTGCTTTTTCTTTCAAATTATATGCTGCTAGCACCAATATTAAATATGAATTTAATGAATTTAAAAATGAAAATGATGAAACAATTCAACCTTATCCCCAAACTTGTCCGGATTACTACATTTCTTTGTGTAGCGTTATTCATTATTATAACTATCCCTTTACTTTCCGGGTCAATTTCACCGCCCTCCGATTCTCAAAGTGTGCGTGATTATGGGCTGAACAAAGCCGATATCGCGTACCTGCCTCTCCTACCGGGAAGACGGATTCCGAGCCCATCTGGCTCTCACCCGGCAGTAACGGAAATGAGATCACCGGCAACACCTCAGAAGAAGAAGCTTCTTATTCGGACTCATCCGACCACCGTTCCTCCTTCGTAACGGTCGGGGATTTGCGTGTGCACTACCTGGACTGGGGAGGAAGTGGACCTGCGATGCTGATTATAGCGGCAACGGAACCTCCCGACTTTGCCGGTTCGCGCTCCCGTGCTGGCCATCTATTCGGACTTCCAGGTGCCACAGGATTTTGCGCCATGGCTTCCGGGCGACTCCTCGGCTTTGTCGGAGAAACTCCTGCGTCAGGTGGCAACAGAGCGGGAGCGTGTCGAGGGATTGATTCCCCAGCTTACCGTAGTGATGCGACGCAACCATCACTATCAGTTTCTCTCAGAGCCCGACTGGACGGAGTCCACCATCCGCACTTTTCTGGGGGAGTAAGGTGATTTAGTGACATCAATTTATTTATTTCGATACCAAATCTAATATTTATTTGTTAGATGTGTCATTCTCCATTTTTTTTCTTATTTTAAAACTTAAAAGGAAAATGAAGACCTTTTTTGGGCTGTTCGTGGGGGTGGCGGGAATTTTGGAATTGTTACCGCTTTCAAATTTCAGTTGCATAAAGTAGGGCCTGAAGTGCTATCCTTTCAGGCTTATTTCCCTTATGAAGACAGCGGGCTGGTGCTTCAATTTTACAGGGAATTTATGAAAAAAGCTCCGGATGAACTCCAGTGTTATGCTTTTTTTCTGAATGTTCCCCCCGTTGAGCCTTTCCCTAAAAAATTTCATGGCAAAACAACCTGTGCTTTCATCGCCTGTCATACCGGAGATCCTGATAAAGGAAGGGCCGAAATACAGCCCTTGAAAGCATTTGGGAATCCTTTTCTCAGTTTCATTCAACCGATGGAATATACCGCCATTCAAAAATCATTTGATGCGGGAATGCCAAAAGGACTAAGGTGGTTTACAAGGGCCCATTACCTTGATAAATTAAGTGACACAGCAATTGAAACTTTGATAAAAAATACCCAATCACTGCCAGGGCCATTTACTGTGACTTACCTCGAACCTATGGGTGGGGAAGTAAACCGGGTAGATCCCGCTGCCACTGCATTTCCTCACAGGAATGCTGCCTATTCACTGCATATCTTTCCGGGATGGGATGACCCCTCCAAGGATGGAGAAAACATAAAATGGGCCAAAGAATTTTCCCAGGCCATGCTAAAAGAAGCGGCTGGAGGGGTGTATGTCAACTTATTAAGCCAGGATGAAAAAGAGCGGGTAAAAGCTGCTTATGGAGAAAATTATGACAGGCTGGTCCGGGTTAAAAGAAAATGGGATCCCGGTAATTTCTTCAGCATGAATCATAATATTGGTCCGGAAGGATAACTATTCAGCTAAATTTATTTTAGTTTTTATTCAGCGACCATACCTGCTCCAAGGATCAGAACATGCATTGATGAATTAGTTTTTCCGGTATTCCATAACTAATCGGACCTCCTTAATAACCTGAGATTCAATATGACGTTTGTTTTGCTAGGCAGTACCCTCCTTAAAATAGACACAGAAAAAGCAGATCAGGTAAA
>JBBDSB010000612.1:0-2932 GCA_040905205.1 Cyclobacteriaceae bacterium | reverse complement strand
TGGAAGAACTCTCATTGGTGCCGTTTCCGAAATATAAATTGACATTATAATCCCCATCGGTTACGGGAATGCTGAAAATCATATTTTCTGATCCGGAATTTTCACGTGCTTTTTCAAATATTCCCGTGAAAGTATTGTTGTTGATATAAGAAGGAATCGAGGGATGCCGGTCTTCATAATTGAAAACAGTTGATTTAGAATATCCCACATTTACGGAATATCCATTACCTTCAAAGCTGCCGTCCGTTGTATTTTCTTTCCAGTTGGGCGAAGAACCCTCACCTGAGACGGCCCCTCCGCCGGCATTTACCCGGTATAATATCTGCTCTGCAGGTATTACTTTAACGGTAAAATTCTGCTCTGCAAAATATCCATCCTGATCGGTTGCGCGTACGGTAACCTCTGTGGAATCCGGTTCACTGGGGAAAGTCAGGGTCAGTTGACTACCTGAAATGGCTGCTCCAATGGCGGTATTGCTATTGGTCAATGTGAAATTGAGGTTTTCCACTCCTTTGTTATCATTGAAATAATCTGCCAATTCCAAAACTTTATCCTCTGAACCGACCTGTCGGGTAAGATTTAAAATTTCATTGATAATGTAAGGTTGATCGGCAGTTATCTTGAAGTAATCATAAGTGGCCATGAACTCCACCCCATCCTGGTCAGATGATCCAAATACCCCTATTGCCAGAGGAAGGGAATTGTCCTGAATGATTTCCAGTAATGGACCGGTTAGTGATTTAATCCCTAAACTTATCACAGGACGGTTTCCTATTTGAACCATAGGTTCTACAATCCCCATTACGGAGGAGACCCTTAAGAGAAATTCAACTTTTTCGCTGGAATTGGGCCTTTCTTCAATCGAAATAGGAACCATCAGCGGATCATTGTCCGGAACATCATCGGTTTCCAAAGCCGCTATCACATGGGTTTTAGTAAAAACAAATTTTAAAAAGTTGCTTTGGGTACCATCACCCATTTGTATGCCTAATTCTCCATCGTGATCAATATCGTAAAACAATTGTGGGCCATCCAATCCAAGCAATTCGGCCCTTATCAGAAACTCCCCGGTTTCTAAACTCACATTCGCCCCCAACTGGAATCCCTTATCCTGGTTGTTCGCAGTGCCGTTGGCCGTCCCGCCTGTCATGGCAATTTGAATCGCCCCGGCAGCACCTCCATAAATGTCATTGGGCAAAGGCCCTTCATCCAGTACGTCCAGCCAGTTCAGCCAATTGGGATTGGGGTCCCCATTATTCATCAAACCTGTTAGGCCAAGGCCTAAATAACCAAAAGGCCTTCCCAGTTCATCGGTATTGTCTGAGAATAATTCATTGTCTATGGGCAGGTTAGTGGGGTTACCTAATTGAAAGGGATCCGATTCATCATTTATACCATCTCCGTCATCATCCAAATCATTCAAATCTGAAACAAAATCTCCATCAAAATCAGAAGGCGTGGATCCACCGGAACAGTAATCCGTATCATTATCAATTTCATCCTGATTGGTAAAGCCATCATTATCATAATCGGCAGCCGGATCAAATAAGGGATCTTCCGGGTCGGGACAAAAGGCCAAATCTGCTGGGGTGAAAATATTGATACGATCATCAAAAGTAGCCACCCAAATGGTTCCGGGGAAAATTTCACTGTCCCCATTGGAGGTTATTCCCAAGGCATTTCCTCCATTTAAATTCCACTTATTTTCAAAAATATCTTTTAATGAACCATCTGCGTTAAGGGTAACCAGGTGAAGCCTGCCACCATTTCTTCCTGCAATTAATGCACCTTGTATGGCTCCCGAAAAGGCCGTGGAAGTATATTCTTCAATGGCATTTGTGTTAATGGGCCACATGGTTACTATTTCCGGTTGGGGACCGTTTGGATTGTTCAGATCCGGCGCCCTGTAATCTGCTTCGTTCGGATTGGCCAGGCTCTGAGGTACAGGAGGCCAGTTGGCAGGTAGGGTCGTAGAGGCATATGCCAAAAATCCAGGTGCGTTGGGTGCAACCGGTTCCAAGATCTGGGTTCTGAAGATTTCATTTTCCGCATAGGAAGGGTAGATGTATTCCCAGCTATACTCATCCTCAATACTCCTGGTGAAGAGTCCTGCCCCACCGGGATTGAAAGGAAATGAGGCCCCCAAGGAGTAGGGATTCCCCGGATTGGCCCGAATGGGAGCAGGATGCCCACCATAATAGGCTCCTACGGTGTAATTATTAATATCACCGGTAACCATCATCAGATGATCCCGGTTGGTCACATATTCACCCGATGGGGAGGGATTGGTGGAGTTATTGCCCAATTCCCCAATCACATAATTATTGGTTACAATTGCAGGGTCACCTTCATTTTCAGGCAAACCACCCCAATTGGCATTGGGACCATTGTCTGTCACATACAATTTTCCTGATTCAGTCACTACTATATCATAGGTGTTACGGTAGCCTGCGGAAAAAACCTGTACAGGTCCTCCCACTACCTGCATGCCCATATTCAATCCATCATTCCCTCCAAACGGATCCCCTACATCTATCCCGTTATAGTCGGGATGGTTAGGGTCATAGATCCCATTCACGTTTTCCCTGAAAGGATCATCCAGCGTGGGAATATCATATTTAAATTTTCTGCCGGAGCTGGGGTCGGTTTTGGTAGGTAAAGCACTCAAGGCATTTAAGTCAATAGAAAGTATGGCGGCCGCCAATGCATATTCATTGGTCCAGGCAAAATTAGTACTTGGAGACCCTGCATTGGTATTGCCCCCGCTGGTGACCAAAAGGTATGGTTTTCCGTTGATGGACTTAAATACCAGCCCGTTGGTTGAGTGGTTTTCTTCCGATCTGGGCAAACCCCTAACCAAATCAATGACATCCCAACTGGAGCCCGTCCAGGTAAGTCGGGTGATGATTCCGGAATTGGTATCCAATACCCT
>JBBDSB010000611.1:0-2936 GCA_040905205.1 Cyclobacteriaceae bacterium | reverse complement strand
TAAAATATTATGGATCTCTTTTTTATCCCTGTTTCTTTTACCCATGGTTCAGGCACAACAGCGGCCTTTACGCCATTATTTTAATGCCGATAGCAGTTCTTATGCCGGTATCAGGTTGAGCGGGCAAATATGGATGCGTTATAACCGCAACAATCCAGGCACTCTGATCAATGGAGAGGTAACCGATGGCTTTTTTGATATTTCAGTCCGAAGGATAAGGTTTCAAACTTATGCGAGGTTAAATGATAAGACCAACCTGGTGATGACCCTTGGTCAGAACAACATCAACTACCTGACCGCCCGCTCTGGAGAAATACGATTATTGGATTTTTACGTAGACCACCAATTGCTTCCCTTTCTAACGGTGGGAGGGGGGCAATCGGGTTGGAACGGAGTGTCCCGGTATGCGGCCCCGCACACGTCCAATTTACTTACACTTGATGTACCTGCAGTAGTGATGCCCACGGTAAACCAAACTGATAATATTTTAAGAAAGCTCAGTGCCTATATCAATGGGCAGGGGAAACATTGGGATTACCGAGTGGTTTTTAGCAGGCCTTATGCTCCGGTGTCCAATGCCCAATTAGGGACAATTTCAAGTTTTGCGAATGTGAGGACCGGGGTACAGATTGCAGCTTATCTTAAATACCAGTTTTTTGAGAAGGAGAGTTTGATGTCTCCATTCCATAAGGCCACTTATGGTGGAGGAAGAAAAGTTTTGGCTTTGGGAGCAGGTTTTGAATGGCAAAACCGGGCCATGTGGCACTTAGACCATGCTGCCGACACCGTGCTTACCCCCATCAGGATGTTGGCCATTGATTTGTTCGGGGAACTCCCCAGTCCCAAAAAAAATGCCTTAACTTTTTATGCGGGCTATTTTTTTTATGATTTCGGCCCGGGATTTATAAGGGTTATAGGGCTCAACAATGTTGGGTCAGGTCTTGGACCCCAAGGGACTTTCAACGGTACTGGGAATGCCTGGCCCGCTATTGGGACTGGCCATACGGGGTACATGCAATGGGCCTACCTTTGGAATTTGCCCAATAGGAAAGAAAAATTGCAGCCTTTCTTTTCCGGACAATTTTCCAATTATGAAGGATTGGATGAAATTGTGGAATTTTTTGAAGGAGGTTTCAATTTATTGTTGGATGATCAGCGGTCAAAACTGAGTTTGGCCTATCAAAACAGGCCGGTGTTTAATATGGATGTGAACTTTGAAATACGGGAAATTGCCCGAAGAGGAACGGTAATATTGCAGTATCAATTGCGGTTGGAATGAAGTTTTGCTTAGGAATAAACAAAATGGATTTAGCTATTTTTAAGCCACCTTCAATCCAATAAACCCAAATCCTAGGCGATTTCACCCATTATGGAACCATAAATATTATTGGTCATGTCCACCTGCCTCATTCAGTGCATTGGCCAGGTAATAGGCGCCTATTGTGACCACACTGTCTTTTAGAAGGACCGGATCCAAGTTTTTTATTGCCGTAAAGCCCATGGATTCAACTCCGGTCTGCACCCTTTTTCTATAGTAAACTTTACCCTCCTCATTTATTTCCTGCAAAACGAATAAAAATTCTTCATTGCCCTCCCTGACTATTGCTGAAGAAGGTACAGACCAAACGGAATCCTCATCCACCACAATATGACTGTTGATGTACATTCCGGGCAGAAAGGCTTCATTCTCATTATCCAAATGGGCATGCACCTGTGTGAACCGCCCCTTAGCATCAATGGTATTGCTGATTCTGTATATGTGCCCCTGAAAAACCTGTTCCTCAAAATCGGGTAGTGTGAAGGTGACTTTTTGACCTTCCCTTATCTTGGGAATATCAGGCTCAAATACCTTCATTTCCACATGCAGGTGCTCCACATTATGAATCTCCATCATTACTTCATGTGGGGAAGTATGTTGACCTACTGCCGTTGTAAGAGATGAAATTTTTCCGGAGATGGGTGAACGGATAAAAAATTTTGATTGAATATTCCCTTTGTCCAGTTCTTTTAAATTCGTGCCCATAAGCTGGAGGTTATTTCCCAAGGCAGATTTTTTAGCCAATTCACTGTTTAAAGTGGACTCAACTATTTCAAATTCTTTTTTGGAGGTGATATTGTCTTGTAGTAGTTCCTGCTTTCTGGTAAAATCCTTTTCCAAAGGCGAAAGTCTATGGATGGTTTCCAGGTAATCCTGTTGCAGGGAAACATACGCAGGACTGGAGGCCGTAATCACTACCTGACCCTTTTGGACCCAATCTCCTACTATAAAATGTATTTTTTCAACAAAGACAGTCAAGTACGGATTGATAGTGGCTTTATATTGAGGAGGGGAATCAATAAAACCAGGTGCTTTAACCAGGTTTTCCAATGGTTGTTTGACAAAAACGCCGGAAATTACACCGGTCGCTGCTTCCTGAGCGGGACTTAGTTGAACCCTGAATTGGCTTACACTTGTTTGAATGTCCTCCGTTTCTTCGGAGTTGGTATCCTTTTTATTATCGCAACCAAAGTGTAAACAAATGAAGGCAATCATAAATATTCTTTGTAAGTTTTTCATGGCAGTGTAAAATATTGGATGTCAAGAACGGCTTGATGAAAATCGTTTAGGGTTTCTAAATGATCCATTTCAATACCGGTGGCATATTCCAGGCTACGGATATATTCCAAATAATCAATTTCTCCACTTTCAAAACTTTTTAGGGCGGTCTCCACAATTTCTTTTGCCAAAGGGAGACCATCACGGTCATAATAGCCCAGTTCCTGGATGATCTTTTCCAAATTGGCCTTTTTTTGAACCAAATTAGACTCCCAACGTATGGACAGGTTATCCAATTGGTTTTGGGATTGTTGGATGGCCAGACGGGAAGTTTGGATCCTTGCTCGTGTAGGGCCAAACCATAATGGAATCTGAAGGCCTGCCTGATAACCGAAATACC
>JBBDSB010000610.1:9460-18182 GCA_040905205.1 Cyclobacteriaceae bacterium | reverse complement strand
TTATTTATAATTTCCGAAATGCAGAAAATCCTCCATTCGGATGCGGATGCCTTCACAACTAAAGAAATTTAATATAAACCTGAGATTCGGGTTAAGATCGTCTTAAAAAACTGACAAATTCGTCAATCGAACCCTTTTTGGCAGGACTAGGAGTTGGGAAAGGGTGTAGCAGTCCCGTCTGGCTAGGGATTCCCACGGCTTTTCTCTGCACAAAACCCTCTCTAAACCTACAGATGACGTATTCGGCGTCGTGGGCGGCAGAGCGGCAGGTTTGGGGGGTTGAGGTCCGCATGGGACCCTTCGGCAGGCTCAGGGTGACGAGCGGGAGGGGCCCTGCTGACGCATATCCGACCGTCATGCTGAGTTCTATTGATGACGTATTCGCCGTCATTGATAGTGCAGCGAAGCGATCTGAACCGGACCGTATCCACAAGGTCTACCGATAATGAATTGATTTGAATTAGCGAAATTCAATGAGTTGAAAAACCCCATCGTCATCACGATTTCTGTGTTTTAAAAAAAGATAATTCTACCGATGACGTAATTAAACCCGATGTTTTCGATATTGTGGAACCCTGAAAAAATTTGATAACAAACGAGGCTTCTTATTAAAATACGCAAAGAGGGTGGCCCGAAAAAAATCCGGGGAGCGCGGCTGGATTTGTGTGGGGAAGGATATTTTTTTCTTGATCTTTTGGTACTTTTGGCTTGATCCAAAAGTACAATATAGGTATGCCTATAATACAAAAAAATAACTTTTAATTCATCCTGTCCAACAAATAGTGAAATCAAACTGTTCTCGCAGACCTCACAGGATGCTGCAAAAATACATCGTCATCTCGATTTCTGCGTTTTAAAAAAAGTTATTTCTACCGATGACCGATTTTAAAACTCACGGGTATGGGGCCACTGGCATTAGCGATAAGCTGGTTTCACTATTGAGCTTACTGGCGGCTAATGCCTTACAAATGCCAACTCATTTACACCCCGGGCCGCACCTCCTGCGTCGGCTTACCCGGGGCTACCAAGATTGCACCCCGCCGGGGTGCTGTATTTGATACTTTCATCCCGATTTCTGCGTTTTTTTAAAAGGTTAGTTCTCGGAATGACTGTTTTTTTCTGAAATTAAGTCGAATTCAGGTTATAGGGTCATCCCATTCCCTGATTTACTTCACCATGAGGAATCGGTGATTTTTTACTCTCAATCCCTGACCAATACTCCAAAAATGGCATTTTTAGGCCTCTATATTTATTATTTAAATTTCAACAAATAATTAAATATATTAAAAAATAAATAATAAATACATATTTAAATTATTAAATACTAAATTAAATTTGTTTTTAATTTCCGTATCCGTAAATTTGAAATTCGTTAAAAAGAGTCATTAAAATGAGAAAAGATATAGGATTTTTGATAGATATGGATGGGGTCATTTACCGGGGAGGTGAATTGATTCCAGGAGCAAAGGAATTCATTCAGAAACTGATCAGGGAAGATTATCCCTTCTTGTTTCTAACCAACAACAGCCAAAGAAACTGCAGGGACGTGGTGGCCAAATTGAGCAGGATGGGCATCAATGTGGAAGAGCATCATGTTTTCACCTGTGCTATTGCCACAGCAAGGTACCTGGCTTCCCAAAAGCCGAAGGGAACAGCCTATGTAATTGGAGAAGGGGGTTTGTTAACCGCATTGCATCAAAATGGCTATTCCATTGTTGATGTAGAACCGGATTATGTGGTCATTGGTGAGGGAAGAACCATCATGTTGGAATCAGTAGACAAAGCCATCAATATGGTAATGAACGGTTCCAAATTAATCGCTACCAACCTGGATCCCTATTGTCCTAGTTCCAATAATTCCATCCGCTCGGGATGCGGGGCATTTGTTTCCATGATTGAGTTGGCAACGGGAAAAAAAGCCTTTAGTGCGGGAAAACCCAGCCCAGTTATGATGCGAATTGCCAAGGCAGAGTTAGAAACCCGGACGGCCAATACCATCATGATCGGGGACACAATGGAAACGGATATTCTCGGAGGAGTCCAGATGGGTTTCAAAACCGTACTTACCCTGACCGGCTCCACCCAAAGAGAGGATTTGGATGATTATGCTTATGGCCCGGACCACATTATTCAAAGTATCGAGGAAATGATGGATCCGGAAACCTTTGACCGGATCATCGATCGGGAGCTGGTATTCAGCGGTTAAGCAAGGCGTTTACTTTTAGCTGATTTTGCCATATTGAGGGCATTTACGGATAAGTTTTGGGACACCGGGGACTTGATTCCCCGGTTTTTTTATGGTCAGAAAACTAAAGAGAGGCCATTGGTCTATTCATTCAGCCAGAGCGCAACACAGGAATTTCGTCATATTTGATCAGGATAAAAACATGCAGGTCGATATCGGCAAACAAATAAAAAAGGAAGATCAACCCCGGTCACTTTCTCGCTTTCACCACACTCACGGTAACCAGCAATTGGCCCACATGCCGTTGGCTGTGTTCAGCCGCATGAAAGTAAAGTCCCAATACCGTGGAGGGGAGCTGTTTCCGGCCGACTGTCCTGGCCTCCCTCAGGTTTTCTTCCGGGGTCTGCCTAAAAATCTCCAATGCCTTATCCACTTTGGCCTTAAAAGCCCCCACCATCTCTAAACCGGAAAGTTCCGGATCGGGCAGGCCTTCTTTTTTTAGATATTCCATTTGTGTTTCATTGAGTGTTTTTCCTTCCGCATAGGTAAGCAGGCGGTCTAGGACCCCGGTCAGATGCTGCAGGTGAAAACCTACACTGGCCCGTCCGGCAGGTTTCTGCCAGAGCAAGATATCAGGAAATCCGGTCAGAAACTCGTCCACTTCCTTTGCTGACTGAATCAGGGCATGTGCCGAAGGCTGTAGTAGGGGTGGGATCTCTGGAACCGGGCCACTGAGCCAAGCTTCAAGGCCAATATTTGTGTTCATAGGGCTTTTCTTTATTAATATGGTATCAGTTTACCCACCAAGTTTTTTTTTGAGTTAGGCATTTTGATAAATTTAAAGAAATTATTGCACATTATTAAAAATTTGGTAAGCTGCTCTTTCCGTGGAGCGCAAAATGGGAATAATTAATTGAATGCCGTTTTCGGAAAGACGTTTTGGCATACATAGACTTGTCCCTTTGGAATGGGCAAAGCCAAAACGTTTAAATCCTAGTTATTTTGGTCAGAGACTGCCACCCCTGGTTGCCTGTATTTCGTACTTACTGGGCTCGGGATAATTTAGGGTTTTATAGGGAATTTAGACTAATTCATGGAAATGGCCAATTTTACCTAATCCAGCCATAGCTGATCCAAAACATCCTCTTCCTCTCCCCCGGACAGCCTTTCAAAATACCGCAGGGCAAGTCCCCCTTCTACATTGGTCTTTTCCACCAAGATGTTGCAGCCGATCATTTCATATTCCGCCTGGGTGCTGATGTAATGCATATCGTATTCCGGGTAAGTACCCAAATCCCCTAAATCCACCATGGTCATCCGGCTTTCAATATGGGTGAAATTTAATTTTTTGGATTGGGTATCAAATGAATATTCCCCCCAAAACTGGTGGTCTTTGGCATTATAGTGATAGGCCGGTCGATTGTCACAAAACCTGGAATTGGTAGGATCTATGTTTTGAATTACCAAGGAAAGGATGCCGTTCATGCTGCCGTCTTCGTGAAAGGTCAGGTATTCCATATTGACGGTGCGGTGATGATCATAGGCCAGGGGTATCCACTCTTCTTCTGGAATCCCGTTGGCTATACAGTCCACGCTTTCCCCTTCCATGCAGCATCCGTTCACTGAAAACTTAAATATTTCGGAAACTCCTGGGGAAGAATGAAACACCCCATTCACAGTGGTCCATTTCCATACCCACGTATCAAGGGGTCCGGGCATGCACTCTACTTCAGCCTCCAGGTTAGGAATGATAACCGTTCTTTTTATTTTGTCCATCGGATCACCAGAAGGATTGATCGGCAGGATTTCAATATCAAATTCCGGAGGAAGGTCCTCATCCTCGCAAGCCAGGGAAAACTCAAATCCCAGGGTGGTTTTAAAACAGAACAGGGAATCATCTCTTACCCACTCCTGAGGGGTGATGGTAAAATATTCATCAGATCCCACTACCTGAAGTAATACGGAAGAAATGCCTTCATCATAGCAATCCGCAGACTGTAAATGGATGCGGTCAGTAAAGCCATGGCGTAAGAGAATGGTATCTTTATCGATTCTAAAATCTACCTCCTCGGTTGTCACCGGGACCTTTCCCGGACTTAATGTAGCATTGCTGATGTACAAACAACTGTTCAAGGCCTTCAGGTCTTGTTGGGAGTTGACCACTTCGGTGGTATCCCCAACTGTGTTTTGTGGGTCCGGATCCTGTTCCTCCGGTTTAAGACAAGAACTTAAACCCAAGGAAAAACCAACAATTCCAGCCAAAGAAATGCTTTTTGTACCTAAAAATCTGTTCATGGTTTGTATAATTTGGTTTTAAAACCTAAATTGAAGGAAATAAAAACAAACCTCAATACCTCAAATGAGGTATATAAATACTCACCCTTGAAAATGGTCAATGATTATATCGATTTGGTGAAGGCCTTTGGAAAGCAGGACTATGTAGTCTATAAAAACGACTATTTAGAATTGGTCAAAAACAATCCTTTGGTAAACGGCTTTTGGACGGTGGGAAACTGGTTTTCCTTTGTTGCCAATACCCGTACCTGGGAACTGGAACATGTGGCCGGAGACAGCCTGGGGGTGATACAGTTCAGCCATGATGAAATCAAAACAGGCAACAGGGAATTTGTGGCTAATTTTATTTTTAAGGAAGACTATGAATTTGTCAATAAGGCCATTCATAATGCGATGGTGTATGTGAACGGGCTTTCCCTGGATGAAAGACCTTTTGTTTTTATGGTGTTTTATACCCGATGTTCCAGGAAAGACGGCAGGGTGCTCACCGTTCAGAATCAGAATATCCCCCTGGTTTTTGATGAAAAAAATCTCCCCTATATTTTCGCCAATGTCATTACGGACATATCTCATTTACATCCTACCAATATCCCTCAGGCTGTATTTTTGAATAAATTTTCCAATGAGCAGTTCTTTATGGACAGGAATAACCTGGAACTCAAACCGTACAAGTCGATCTTTTCTAACCGGGAATTGGAGGTAGTCAGGTTATTGGTAAAAGGATTTTCAAGCAGGAAAATTTCTGAAACCCTGAATATCCGTTATGAAACGGCCCGGACACATAGGAAAAATATATTGGGCAAGGCCCATCTGAAAAACACCGGCGAACTGATCCATTTTATACTGGTAAATAAGATTCTTTAGTTTTTAGCAACTTAATAAGTGGTTCAAATCCTTTTGATCAGTTGGGGCCCATAAATGAAAATGCCCCTCTTTATCTTTCATCCAGAAATATGATGGATTCTTTTTGCTCATAAGTATTTTCAACTTGAATGAATTGAATCCCAGGATAACCGGATAAAAAGAATTTATCCATTGAAATAATATTTACCACCTATGGGGCAAGGGTTGTGAATGGGATACCGGCATGGGAATAATAATGGGTGCTTCGTGTCAAAATGATTGGGGTTTAATGCGGCGTTTCCAGAGACAGGGCCACCCCCTAAGCCCCCTCCTAAAACAGGAGATGGAGGTTTTTTTCAGTGAATTGATGAGTATTTCCTCCCTTGAGGAAGTAAAAATGAGCATAAAAAAAACTATGGAATATCATTCCATAGCTTTAGTCAATTAACAATAAACCCAAAATAACCTGCTGTAGGAGAAGGAGTCGAACCTCCACGGGGCAGTTAGGCAAAACACGAGCTCGATATTTGCTTTATACTGCACTCCCCACCCCCGAGACCGGAGGGCATGTCTGCCAGTTTCATCACCCTACAATGTGTGATCTAAATTTTTATTAAGAATGAAACAGTAAAAATTAATTTAAATTTTTACTTGACTCCCGAAAGCAGGACTTGCTTGCCGTAGGAAGATTTCAACCCTTTACAAGACCTTTTGTCTATATTTAATATTTCAAAGATAAGCCAAAACATCTTAAATTAAAATTAATTCAATAAAATGATAGAAAAAATACAGTATATTTATTTAAATTAATATATTTTTATAAATATGAAAATAATCTGTATGAAAAATACTCTGATTTTATCAAATTTTCAGTACGGGAAATAAACACCTTCTTTTAGGCTAAAATGCTGTTAATCAATGGTTTTAAAAGAATCAGACAGCAGGGCTTTTAATTCAGTTAACTCTTTAGGCGTCAGGTCTCTCCATTTACCGACCGGAAGATCAAGGTGGATATTCATGATTCTGACCCTTCTTAAAGAAACCACATCGTAAGCCAGGTGGGCACACATTCTCCGAATTTGCCGGTTTAGGCCTTGGGTAAGGACTATTTTAAAGGTGAATTTTCCGGTTTGCATGACTTTACATTTCCTGGTTACGGTATCCAAAATGGGAACGCCTTCACTCATTTCACGAATAAAATCAGGAGTAATGGCCTGCCGTACTTTTACCAGGTATTCCTTTTCGTGGTTGTTTCGGGCACGGAGAATTTTATTGACAATATCCCCATCACTGGTCAATAGGATCAGGCCTTCACTGGCCTTGTCCAGGCGGCCAATATGAAAAATTCTTTTTGGATGATTGATATAATCAATGATGTTATCCTTTTCTCCTTCCTTATCAGTGGTGCAGACGATGCCTGCCGGTTTGTTAAAGGCAATATATACGGGCTTGTCCTGCGGATTTGAAATCAACTCACCATCCACCCTTACCTCATCGTCAGAACTGATTTTAGTTCCCATCTCCGGCACTTTGCCGTTGATGGTCACCCTGCCTGATTCTATAAGCTTATCCGCAGCGCGGCGGGAGCAATGGCCCACTTCACTTAAATATTTGTTGATCCTGACTTCGTCTTTCACGGCAATTTAGGTCTCTTTACCTCCACATTTCTTCAATCAGTTCGGTATAAAAATCCTTTAAGGACATCCCCATGGCCCTTACCTGTTGGGAAATCAGGCTGGTCTCCGTCTGTCCGGGTACCGTATTGATTTCAATAAAGATAAATTTCCCCGTATCTTTTTCCAAAAAATAATCCATCCTGACTGATCCCTTGCAGTTCAGTTTTAGGTATACCCTTTCGGCAATTTGTTTTACCCTTTCCACTTCCCTTTCATCCATTCTGCCAGGGGTAATTTCCTCAGATACACCGGGGCTGTACTTGGCTTCAAAGTCAAAAAACTCTTTGGAGCTGATGATCTCGGTAGTAGGAAGTACGGTAACCTGTCCACCGGTTTTATAGATGCCTATGGAGAACTCCCTTCCCGTAACAAATTCCTCTACCAACACCTGATTATCTTTTTTGAAAGCCTTGTCCAGGGCTTCTTCCAGCTCCTCGGCTTTTTTTACTTTGCTCATCCCGATGCTGCTTCCACCATTATTGGGCTTGACAAAGTAGGGAAGCTGCAATTGTTCCAGAACTGCCTGAACATTTTCATGTTTATGGGAAAACAACTGTATGGATTTGGCAATGTGTAAATCTTCAATACCATTCACGATGGCCTTGGTATAACCTTTGTTCATGGTAATGGAAGAAGTCAGCGCATCACAGGTGGTATAAGGGATGCCCAGCATATCAAAATACCCGGCCAGTTTACCATCCTCCCCAGGTGAGCCATGAATGATATTAAAGACACCATCAAATTTAAGCGCTTGCCCATTTTGCATAACCCTAAACCCATTCAGGTCCACCGGGTACTTTTTGCCGTCGTCTGCTTCCAGGTACCAATTGTCCGGGTAAATATGGATCTTATGTACCACATAGCACTCCCGGTCCAGGTGCTGGGCCACCACGGCTGCGCTCTTTTCGGAGACCACCGCCTCGGCGGTATAGCCGCCCATGATCAGGGCGATTTGCTTTTTATTCATTTATAATCAGTTTTGATGCCAAATACTGGAATTTTATGTAAATAAAATGAAAAATGACTAAACTGGTAAATAATTTTCCATAGGATTATTTTAAACTAAAAGAATATGAGGGTCATATTATATCTGTTTTCCGTTTCATTCCTGTTCGTTTCCTGCGATTGGTCTTCGGAGAAGCCACACCAAAACCGGGAAATTGGATAAACAGGGAAATTGGGAGCTCTTCTCCACGGCGCAATTGGGATTTACCCCCTATTCCATCACCAACCTTCAGATCGTCAGCAGTGGCAAAGTATTTGGCGGCATAGATTATTCTCTATCATGCACCTACGACCCTACCCGGCCATCCTTGTTTGCCTTTGATGAAAGTGTCGGTCAAGAGATTACGGCAGACCGGCCTTTCAATACCAATTTTATTTTCGCTGATCGTTCCGACCACATTTGGTGTGCCGGAGGGAGTGGCTATGGGGTGTATGAAAATGGGAATTGGACTTGGGATGAAGAAACTTTTAAGGAGACCGGCGTTTTTACCATTGCCGAGGCACCTAACGGTGACATTTGGCTGGGTACCGGAGATGGGGTTTATGTGATGGATCGATAATGGGATTTGTTGATGGTTTGATTATTTGATGATACAATGATTTGATGCTTGCTGATTTTTTGATGAGTCAATGTGTTGATTTTGAAATTTGATCTGCGGTGCCTGCGATGCCTGAGCTTGTCGAAGGCAGCGGAGTCCATGGCCGTGCTGTTCGACAT
>JBBDSB010000610.1:0-9360 GCA_040905205.1 Cyclobacteriaceae bacterium | reverse complement strand
TTGTAATGTCGGACTTCAGATGAACAGGATTTGTAATCCTGGTTTCGTGCACATCCGGGGATTGCAAATCCCCCTTATCTGCACCACGGAATTACAAATTCCGAGGAGCCGTGCTGTTCGACATTTGTAATGTCGGACTTCAGATGAACAGGATTTGTAATCCTGGTTTCGTGCACATCTTGTTTTTGTTTCTTTCCAGGGGTTTTTTGACCTCCCCCCTAACCCCCTCCTGTAACAGGAGGGGGAGGACGTTTTGGCATTATTGATATCCTGTCACTTCCATTGAAGGTATGTTGAACGGGATAGGTAATCCTGGTTTCGTACTCGTCCACACTATTCCTTGTGTGTCTCCACATTCCTGAAGGGATAGGGATTGTCGCTGAGGCGCAGCTCTTTACCACTTTCAGTGGTCACATTTTTCAGGATCACTTCTTTGGTCCGCACATGGGGATACTTCTCCACGTAGGAATCATCGGTCATGTCCGGATTAAAATTGCCAAAAATGGCGGGGCCCTCATAATCTTCCGGATGGTTGGAATCATCAATGTGCAGGTTTTCGATGGTAATCCGTTCCGGCATGTAGGTAGGGTAGCCGAAATCATGCTGTCCGGAATTGGATCCCCCGATCAGGCTGGCACTTGTCGTCCTGCCTCCGGCAGGTATAAATACACAATCCCGAATAATAAACTCCCCATCCCAGGTACTACCATAGTCGGAGCGGAGGTTGATAAGGGTTCTGCCATTTAGGGTGGAGTTTTCCACCAGAAAGGTACCGGTACCAATGGCGTTGATGCCCATATGGCCCAGGGTGGAATTTCGGACCGTCGCATTGGCTACCCCCATATGGGCATCGAATCTCGAAAAGGTACAATGATCCAAAATCAGGTTCTTGCAGAAATTGGATCCCATAATGCCCCAGTAGGTGCGGTCATTGATGTCATTGGTCTGGCTACAGTGCTCAAAAGACACGTTTAGCGAGCGGCTGAGGGAGATGTCATAGCTGCCCATGGATACGGGAACGCCCGCAGAGCCAATAGTCCGATAGGTTTTGTGTCCGGTTAATACCGTATTTCGAACCGTTACATAGGCACAATCCCGGAAATTGAGGAAACCGCCATATGGGGCACCTTGCTCTCCTTCCCCGGTAACCAGGTGTTCCAGGCCATCCACCAGCACATGAGAACGTCGAATCGCAATGCCACGACTGTAATAAGTGTATTTCGATTCGTCCTGGTTGGCAATGGTAGTAAAGCGCCCTCCTGTAATGGTGAGTTGGGTTTCGTCCATAGGGAGGGCCGTGATTTCAGTAATCTGATCAAAATCCCAAATGATCGGTGCGTCACCATCCACATTCCCATCTCTATCAACGATAAAAATATCCGTCTGTGGGGAACCGTCGTTTTGGTTCGGTCCATACCGGATATAGCGCCTGACATTTGCATCGGTAACAGTAACCAAGCAAGGTCCGGGCAAATCGGCCTCTATTTTGTTTTGATTCCTTTTCAGTGAAGTTACTCCCTGCAAGTCAAAGGGACGGAGCGTAGAACTGACCAGAAACACATATTTGGTTCGGTCTTCCACATCGGTATCGTCGATAATAAATTCGGCTGATCCAAAATCGGTATCGGTCTGTATGACTGCGGTACGCACTTTCCCACTAATGTAGTATTGGTCTCCCTCCTTGGCCTTCACTGGCAGGCCTTCCTGGTTGGCAAGGGCATGGGTGGCCGCAATTGCATCCATATCATCGGTTTTCCCATCCCCTTTGGCTCCAAAATCACCGTAGCGGACAAATCCCTGATTTTTAAACTTACCAAGATCCTCAGATGAAACATGGACTACCAATGCTCCCTTATCATTGGTCATCCCCTGAGTTTGTTCCTGGTTAGTTGTAATCAGAACATTTTCATGCGGTTCAAACTCCTGAGCAGTGGCCGGAAAAAGGCTTACAAGTGAACATAGGAAGAAAAATGATAACAGGTATTTCATGGCGTAAGGGTTTATAAGTATTAGTAAAACTGGATTCGGTAGGTTTAACCTTTAAGTGGCTCAAAAGCTAGAAATTTTCACGCATAAACCCAAAGGAATTTCGATTGAGGGAAAACAATTAAAACTTAATTTCACATTCCGGATATTTATAGGGCTTCGATCCGATAAATGTTGACCCCAGTATAACAATCACCTGCACAACCAATAAAAAGGTCCTTAAATGGTTGAAAAGAAATTGTATTGCCATTTATTGAAATATTGCCTTCTTGAAAGTGGTAATACCCTACTAGGGCATCCGTCTCTGGGTCACGAAAGGTAATACTGCGCTCGTAGCTGCCATCCCTCATTAATTCCAGGCTGGAAACCATATTTAACTCCTGGTCTTCGTGAAAATCCACCGTTTCTCGGGAATCATACAGTTCGGCATGATTAAAATCCTCCCCGGAATCGGTACAAGCCTGGACAGAAATCAATAGGATCGTAATAAATAAGGTAGAAAGTAAAGGATGTTTGGTCATAACTTTTATAATTTAGTTTAAACCTTTACGTAACCCATTTCCGAAACGTCCTGTCAGTAAACAAAAAAAGGGATTGGAATGCAAAAAAAGCATCCAATCCCTGAATATGAAAAAGGGTCAGATGGTTTAGAACCGTCAGACCCTTTTTAAACCCTCAGACTCTTCTTACAAAAATTTAAATCCGCTCCAACTTCACCGGATAGGTTTTTTGAGAAGCCCACTGGGGCACATAAATATTTTCGTCCCGGTCCACACAAACATCATGTGGATGCATAAAACCCTGGAAGCTTAGATCTTTTCGCTGCTCCTGAAGTTTTCCGCCCACATATTCAGGTGCGGTCCCGCCGGGGGTGGATACTACCTTGTCATTGGCATCCAGCACGGTGATATAACCGGAATTGGGATAAGATTGGGAAGTGCTTCGGTATACGGCGGCATAGATGTGTTGTCCTCTCAAAACCGGCCTGCAAACAAATGATCCCGGCATGGGAATGGTCTTCAGGTGCTTGCCATCAAGGGTAAAACGCTTGTATTGCATATTGGCCCGGTCTGTGATCATCAGGGTGGGATTGCTTGAATCGCGTGTATCTACCAGGATGCCATGACAGCAGTTGAAGGTGTCATCTGTACTACCGGAACCTCCAAATTGCCGGATCAGTTTTCCTTTCGAATCGTATTGGGTAACGTAATTTCTTCCGTATCCATCGACAACATAAATATCTCCATTGGCCGGGTTAATGGCAGTTTCGGTGGGCACAAATTGGCGGGGATAGTCGTAGTTTCCTGTTTCCCTGGGATAATCCAGCACCATGATTTCCTTTCCTTTCAGATCGGTTTTGATTACCTGACTTCTGGTATTATCGCAGATATACAGAAATTCTTCACCCCCCTCATCGCTGATGGTCAGGCCATGGGCTCCGGGGTAAGAAGTGCCCCATGTTTCCAGCAATTTTCCGGATTTGTCATAGATGATCACATTGTTTTTGGTTTCATTGGTCAAGAGGATTAACCTTCCTTTGGCATCTTCCACCATCTCATGGCAATCGTTGACAGGGTTTTTGGAAGGATCAAGGTCTCCCCAACCTTCAATGACACGGTACCGATGAGAGCCGTGACCCAAAACAGTTTCTTTTTTCATAGCATAAGATTTATTGGTGATAATGGTCGGCAATACAGCCCCTGCCAGTACAGACAATCCGGTCTTTTTGATAAATTCTCTTCTGGGGTTATTTTTATTTTTCATATATTTTAGATTAGACGAGTAATTCCAATTCGGCTTTTCCATGTCCATCCGGAGTGGTATAGAAAGGACGTTTTTCTATTTCATAATTTGTTTCAGGATGGATGCCCAATGCATGGTAGATGGTTTGGTGGATACTATCTATTTTGATGGGTTTTTCGATGCTTTTACAAGGTCTTTCATCTGCCGTTTTACCATATACGTGACCTCTTTTGATCCCGCCCCCAAACATTAAAATGGAACAGCCATCTGTAAAATGCCTGTGCATGCCATAGTTTTTCATATCCTCGATGTTGTCGGGAACCTCCACCTGATCTTTAACCTTGGCTCCTGGCCTTCCTTCGGTAAGCATGTCCCGGCTAAATTCACTCGCTACAATGATCATGGTCCGGTCCAGACGGCCGCTTTCATCCAGGTCTTTTATCAATTGGGCAATGGGTGCGTCTATTAGTTTTTTCATGTCCTTTAGACGGGTATGGCCATTTTCATGAGTGTCCCAGCCCACAAAGGGTTCATATTCAGATGTAACACTTATAAATCGTGCACCCTGGTCGACCAATCTTTTAGCCATTAAACATCCCAAACCAAATTTTCCAGTATTATATTGGTCATATTTTTCCTTGGGCTCTTGGCTCAGGTCAAATGCTTTTGCTTCAGGGGAATTCAGCAAGATGTAAGCTTGCTCCATGGATCTTTTCAAAGATTCCTTTTGAAAATCACTTCCAAATTCCCCCATGGCACTTTCCTGGACCAATTTTTCATACAATTGATTTCTGGCCTCAAATCGGCTGTTGGACATACCCACGGGAGGCCTGACACTGTCCAGACCCGAAGTAGGATCCGGTATTAAAAATGGACCATATTCACTTCCCAAGAATCCAGCACTATGAAAGGCCTTTAATTCCTCTCCCTCTCCAACAGTGAACCGTTGACCAATATTGATAAATGGTGGGATTACAGGATTGACAGGTCCTTTTTCTTTTGCTATCCAGGAGCCTATATGGGGTACGTTGACCGATTGAGGGGGTTCATAGCAAGTATGCCAATGGTATTGGTGGCGGGTATGCAAGATATGGCCCAGATCTGCAGCAACATAAGACCGGATCAGGGTGCCTCTGTCCATTACCTGGCCGATTTTTTCAAGACCTTCTGAAAAATTAATGCCATCCAATACGGTGGGAATGGATTTGAATGTACTCAATACCTCATTCGATTCCATCCCTTTACGAAATGGAGTATATTTTTTGGGATCAAAAGTTTCTGTATGGGCCATCCCCCCTGCCATGTAAAGCAGGATGACGCTGTCAGCAGTTGATGGCATTTCCTCCCGGGATGAGCAGGAACTCAACATTCCGGACAAGGGCGCACCTGCTGACATGGCAGCTATTGCCGCAGCACTGGTTTTCTTCAGAAAGTCTCTTCTATTCCAACATGTATTCATTTCTTTCTCCTTTGTTTAGTAAATTAACTGAAATTCCGGAAGCAACAAAACTGCCCAGAAAAAATCCTGGATTTTTTCGGGTTCAGGGTTTTCGCCCAAAGCTTCCATGGCCACATTGAACTCATTCTGATACGGCTCTCTGCCCAATAGGCTGCGAAATGTTTCATGAATGATGATGTCACCGTCCTGGTATTTTTCTTTCCAGCGGGCAGCTCCCTGTGCAAGGGCTTCATTAAGCGTTGTTCCGTTGGTAAGCTCCAACGCCTGAAGCAAACTTGCCTGGCTATCTCTGCTAGTAGACACCACCTCCCTGTTTGGACGGCCCAGGGCTTTTAGAAATTCATTGTTCGCCACAAGGGATGCCCTTGCAAATTCCATCTCTTTCTCCTCAGATACCGCCAGTTCGTAGGGATCATATTTTACAGCTTCTTTATCGAACAAAGGATAAATGACTTGACTCACCGCATCTGAGAATTGCTCTGCCGTAAGTCTTCTTTTAACCGCACCCTCAAAAACAAAATTATCTTCCATTAATTCCTGTGGATTCTCTACCCCTACGGAAGGCTGTTGATAGGCTTTTGAAATGGCAATATTATAGATAAGGTTTTTTAGATCGTACTCGTTTTCCGCAAAATCCGAAGCCAACCAGTCCAATAAATCCTGACTCCAGGGTAAATTATCCATTTCATCTACCGGTTCCACAATTCCCCTGCCCATCATCTGATTCCAAACCCGGTTTACAATGGTACGGTACATTCTGCCATTGGCAGGTTGTACGAGGTATTCGGACAATTGTTCCAGTTTCTCAGACCGATTGGCCGTACTGTCTATTTCTCCCAATTCCTCCCATAAGATTTTCGTTCCTGCCTTTTTCCCAAGAGGCTTTTCACAGCGACTGACCTCTAAGGTAGTGTCTGCAAAAATATTGGCAAATGCGTAGGCCTCCTCCAGTTTCCAATCGCTGATAAAGCTGTCGTGGCAGGAAGCACATTTCAGGTTCAGGCCAAGTATAACCTGACCCACATTTTGGGCAGCCTGCATTTCTGTAACCTGACTGGCATTGACATCCCCTCTCCAGCGGATGCCTTCAATGAAACCCTTGGACTTTTCCGTAGGATTCAGCAATTCCTTTACAAATTGGTCATAGGGCTTATTATCCCTCAATGAGGTATATAGCCAATCGGTGATCGCAAACCGACCTTTGGTGATGTATCCGGTTCCTGTATAATCATTCCTTAAGGCATCGTTCCAGAATGTTAGCCAATGGGTAGCATAGTCGTCATTTTGGTCCAACAATTTTTTTGCCCAAATGGCCCTTTTATCCATTCTGGTGTCATTTTGAAATTCACGGAGTTCTTCAGGGCTGGGAATCAGACCTATTATATCCAGATATAGTCGCTTCAAATAGGTTCTGTCATCCACCGACTCCTTCCAGGAAATCTCATTTTCTTCAAAATAATCATTTACCCAAAGGTCAATCGGTTGGTTCAATCCGGCTTCAGAGGCAGGCGTATTGGGCTTTCTTGGAGCCAGTTCGGCCACCCTATATACACTGACATCCTCTGCCCCATCGGGCCAGGAGGCTCCTTTTTCTATCCAAAAGCTTATTAAGGCAATCTCCTCACTGGAAAGCACTTTACCTTTGGAGGGCATAGACTCTTTATGGTCTTTAGGTAAATTTATTCTTCGCACGATTTCACTTTTACCCGGCCTTCCGGGAACTATGACGGGACCAGATTCTCCCCCTTCAAATGCAAACTCCTTGGTATCCAACCTCAGCTCTCCTTTGGTCTTTACCTCACTGTGGCATTTATAACAGTTATGGGCAAAAACCGCCCTTACCTGGCTTACTAACTTAATTTGTTGTTCCTCACCCATGCTACCGTCCTCACCTTCAAAAGCCGTTAGGTCTATATTGATATCAGCAGGGGGGTATTCTGATTCAGTCCAGGGTATGGTGCTGGTCAAAAAATCTTCTCCATGTGTTAAGGATGCACCAAAATGCCCTGCTATGGAAACCCCAAAAGCGGTGATGAATAAACTGATACGAAAGGCCTTGATTTTTCCCATGTGCTGATTCATCACCACCTGATACAAAAAATAAATCACCAATAAACCCAAACCAGCAGTGACAATGCCTGCCCATTGGTGTACATCCAGGGTGCTGCCACCATAATCTTCAATGTTAGCCAGCATCAATCCCAAAACTACGGATACCAGGGCACCGGCCACTCCTGCCAATACCAGAAGCGTAATCCCAGGTCGTAATTTTCCTTGAAAGTTTTTTAAGGTCAAAATTTCCAGTAAAGCCGCAAATATCAGTAATCCCACGGGGAAATGAACCGCTAAGGGATGTAAACGCCCCATAAATTTCCACAACCAAAAGGGCCCGGAATCTTCATCGGCCTGAAGGTTTTCTGCAAAAAGATCAGGAGAAAACAATGCCATTAAAGAAAATATTGCCAATGAGGCAAAAGCCAATCTTAATCTAATCATGTTGCTAATTATGTTTAAACCTCTATTACCAAAGAGGAATTTTTTCATTACATGGGCAATTTGAGCAACGTATATCCCTGACTAACAGGTGAATATAAATATATACCCTAATTTACTTTTTTATCATCCCACTCACTGCTCTTGTTAGAACAAATCTAAAGCCGTTCTCGTTTCTTCCAATCTTATTTATGGATAAACCATTACAATACTATTTAAATTTTGAGTTAAAACTAACCTGTACTATCCTGCTTTAAATGCAAAATATAGGTAATAGAAAATGGGGTTACAAGGGGTTTTATAAGGAATTGACCGGATAGTACAGGATTGGGAATTGAAATAGATGAATTAAATTGCTATTTTTAAGGTTGTTGAAGCAAAATAATTAAATGAGAACCCTTATAATCGGCTTGGTAGTGACCGTATTGGCAATGGCCATGTTTTGGGTTTATCCTGAACATCAGCCTATCAGTTACAATCGGGACATCAGGCCCATCGTCAATCAAAAATGCATCACCTGTCATGGTGGAGTAAAGCAATCGGGAGGATTTTCACTTCTTTTTGAAGAGGAAGCCAAAGGACCTACCGAATCAGAACATCCAGCCATAATTCCGGAAAACGCAAAAGATTCCGAGATGTTCAAAAGGCTTACCCATCATGATCCTGAAGTGCGGATGCCTTTGGGAAAAGCGCCCCTTTCCGAGGAAGAAGTGGCATTGATCAGGGATTGGATTGACCAAGGTGCGGAATGGGAAGACCACTGGGCCTACCTTCCCCCTAATCCGGAAATTGATGTACCTGATCCATCCAATGACCCGCGAGTACGTAATGAAATTGACCGTTTTATTTTCAGCAAATTAGAGGAAATGGAACTGGACCCCAATCCCAGAGCAACATCCGAACTTTTGCTTCGCAGGTTGTCTTTGGATTTAACGGGACTGCCTCCTGATTTGGAAAAATATCAAAATTTTAATCTAGACGAATCTGATGAAGCATATGAAAATGCAGTGGACCGATTCCTGTCTTCCCCACATTTTGGTGAAAAATGGGCTGCTTTTTGGTTGGATTTAGCAAGGTATGCGGATTCAAAGGGATATGAGAAAGACCTGCACCGCGAAATTTGGAAATACCGGGATTGGGTGATTCAAGCATTGAACAAAGACATGCCTTTTGATGAATTTACCATTGCCCAGTTGGCAGGAGACCTTTTACCGAAACCTACAGAGGATGACCTGATCGCCACAGCTTTTCACCGGAATACCATGGCCAATGATGAAGGGGGTACCAATGATGAGGAATTCAGGGTGGCTGCGGTGTTGGAAAGAGTGGGTACTACCTTTGAAGTTTGGCAGGGAACGACCATGGCTTGTGTGCAGTGCCACAGCCACCCCTATGATCCGATTCGACATGAAGATTTTTACAAGGCCATGGCCTTTTTCAACAATACTCAGGACAAAGACCTTTACAATGAACAACCCAAGGTATTTACCTATGAAAATAAGGATCATGTTAAAGTAAAAGAGCTCCTGGAATGGGTCAATAGAGAATTGGGGCCTGAACACAGGCTGAAATCCATTCAGGACGAATTTCTTCATGATCAAAAATCGGCCCTACTATATGGCCTTGGCCACCGCCAGGTGGAGGCAGAGGAGTTTCAAAACAAAAGCCGCTTTATCGAA
>JBBDSB010000609.1:0-2988 GCA_040905205.1 Cyclobacteriaceae bacterium | reverse complement strand
CCATGGGGAGTTTTTCACTAAGCACAAGGAGGAACGGAATAAAGCATCTCAGTCAATCAGGTCCTATTATGCCGTAGTTCCTTGGAACACTTCAGACATTCAAACCGGATGCATGTGAAAAAATAGCCCATAACTTTGGTGCGTCATTGATTGGCCATTTTTCTTCACTATCAATTTCATAAATAATCCAAAAAATTATCCCTATTAAAAATAATTTATTTTCCAAAAATCCCCGAGACCTCCACTGTGTAGAACTCGTGAGGATAAAGTCGAAATTATGAACGGATTTTTCCCCATTGATAAAAACTTCGGTAAAGTTAATTGGGGTGGGGTGGAAAGTTCATTTTCGAAAATCTTTGTCCATTCCAGAACTCCGGATTCGAGGTCTTTCAACTAGCTCTCCGAACTTTTCTCCGAACTTTTTCACTAACTTCCTCGGTAATCAATAATTCTTGGGTAATACCTTCCAATATCCCCTTGCCCCTCCTATTCTCTCCAAAACACCCTTCCTTTAAGGGTATTTACCTGGTCTTTTGCAGTGTAGTAGTTTATATCCAATTTTTCAGTAATTGTCTTTACTGAAACCTTTGGATCTTTTGGTATCAATTGTAGGATCCCCTTTTGCTTCTCTGGCAAACCGATTGTATCGAGTATTGTGTCGGGTTGATCCTAGGATTAGGGGGGGGTATATTCCTCTTTTAAATCCCTAATAAACTCGCTTTGTAACAAATATTTGCTAAATTTGTTACAATATGATTAATTATGGAAGCTACCGAGATTAAAATTAGCCATCAAATAAACGCATTGCCTAGGGGTACTTTGTTCTTTCCTGAGGATTTTAAGTCCTGCGGAAGTGATGAAGCCGTTAGGGTGGCACTGCATCGATTGGTCAAACGAGGGGAAATAGACAGGCTGGCTCAGGGAATCTACACATTACCAAAACAATCAAAACTGATCGGGAAAGTGTATCCCTCTGTGGATGAAGTGGCCCAAGCTATCGCCAAACGCGATAGGGCAAGGATTATACCCACAGGAGCTTTTGCCTTGCATGCTTTAGGGCTTTCCACACAGGTACCCACCAAGGTGGTTTACCTGACCGACGGTGCATCGAGGTTGATCAAAGTACGTAATCAAACCATCCTTTTTAAAAGGACAAGTCCAAAGAATCTTTCTGTAAAGGGAAATCTCAGCGGTCTTGTTATACAGGCTTTAAAGTCCATAGGTAAAGACCAGGTTAGTGAAGATCAGGTTGAAAAATTAATCCGTATTTTGCAAGAGGAAGAAGAATTGGACCTTAAACATGATAAGGATTTGGCACCTTCTTGGATTGCCAAAATTTTTGATCAAGCCATAAAAGAGCAGCAGCATGTCCATTGAATTTTTGACACTTGATAAAGGAGACCGACAAGAGATATTCAATGAAATTTTTAGGCAAAAAAATCTCAGTCCCATTGCTGTAGAAAAAGACTGGTGGGTAGTGCAGACCCTCAGGATGGTTTTTGACATGGAGATGGCAAAATCATTGGTATTTAAAGGTGGAACCTCATTAAGTAAAGCTTGGGGCATGATAAATCGCTTGTCTGAAGATATTGACCTAGCTTTGGATAGAAAATATTTAGGATTTGAAGGAGACCTTGGTAAACACCAGGTAGACAAACTCAGAAGGGCCTCCAACCAGTTTATCAGAGAAACTTTTTTTCCCAAACTGATGAAGAAGTTTGAGCAGGCGGGTTTAATTGATATTACTTTCGACCTGCCTGAAAGCACCCAGTCGGATAAGGATCCACAGACGATTGAGCTTATCTATCCATCAGTACTACCCCAAATTTCAGCTTATATCCGTCCAAGGGTCTTGATTGAATTTGGGGGTAGGTTATTGTACGAACCCTATACCCATAGAAAGATCAATAGCTATGTGGGCGATTACTTTAAGGGGAAGTCCTTTGCAGATGTCCCAGTCAAAATCCCTTGTGTCAATGTAGAGCGTACCTTTCTGGAAAAGTTATTTTTACTCCACGAAGAATTCCAAAAACCCGAAAAAAATATCAGAATCAACAGGCTTAGCAGACACCTCTATGATATCGAGCGGATCATGGACAGTCAATTTGCAGAAAAAGCCTTAGCTGAACCGGATCTCTATCAAGAAATTGTCAGACATAGAAGTCGGCTCACACGTATCAATGGCATGGACTATACCCGGCATGCACCCAAGTATATCAATCCCATCCCCCCGAAAAACATCCTAAAATCATGGGAAGCCGATTATAAAACCATGCAGGAACAAATGATTTATGGGGAATCCCTGCCCTTTAAAGAGATGATTGAAAGATTACTTAGCCTAAAAGCAAAAATTAATGCGCTGGATTGGGAAGTAGAATTGAAAAAGTAAAACATGACCATCCAAAATTTCAAGACCTAACATTTCCAAAGTCTGAATCTTTGGAAATGTTAATAGTCAATTCTTGAAAAAAGCAAAATCCCCTTTGATGCAAAGGGGATTTCTAAGTGAAAAAAACAGCCTTTCATTGGTCGGTGATATGCAACTTAATTTACTAGTTTTTTAATCAACTAAAACCTCACCGTCTCACTCAAGGGCAATGAAACCTCCCCAACAGGCCTGGCCTGGTATTGGTAGGTTTGGACTTCATCATTGTCTCCGTACAGCCTGATGGTGGCACTTAAATCTTCAAAGTCCTCACCGGGGAGGTCTCCGGAGTGGACCACGTTGAAGATAAAGCTGAAGGTGTGAACCGGTTCTTCTGATTCCACAATAAGCTGAGAAAAGGAACCGTAGGTGGACAGGTTAAAGGTATTGGCTTGTTCGATGACCTGGGTCCATTCTAGTTCATCTGGCTGAATAATAACCGGAGGTAGAATACCGCTTTTGAAATAAAGTGGGTGAAAATATAAAAAATAATTACTAATTTTTAAATAAATCGAGTAGGAAGATAGGGATTATTTCCCTATCTGTCCTCTCACACCACCCTG
>JBBDSB010000608.1:0-2991 GCA_040905205.1 Cyclobacteriaceae bacterium | reverse complement strand
TAAACTACCGGAAAAATACCATTTCATCAACTGTTGGTTTAGGGTATGCGCTTAATTTGGGCTGGATGCCCATAAAGTCTCCTACGGCTGGCCGGAAATAGCGAAGTTTCTGGAAAAAATGGACTGATCATAAATTTCCGGTAATTTGTCCCCTATTAAGCCCCTGTCACAGGATTCCGGCATTGCAAATGCCTCGTTTTCAACAAAATGATAATAGGGTGTAATTGCAAATTACACCCAGTGGGGTAATTGGTCCCTGATTATGCTCCTGTTACCGAATTCCGGCGTTGCAAATGCCTCCAAATGAAAATGCTCAATCCTTAAAACAGCCTCCCAAAAGGGCCCTGGAATGGCTGAAATAAACCTGTCTTTTGCATTTAAAGGAATTCCGGTATCAATAATTAACTTTTTGACCTGGCTTGACACCTTAATCGACCCAAAAAATCCCGACCCAAACCCCATAAGCACTTCACCGGTTCTCCCGTAAAAACGGGACAGGCAGTGCAACAGTGCTTTCATTGTTCCCCGAAGAAATCGTGTCAACGAAAGCTTAGTTATTAGTGGCTGGCATTAACTGCCCTTACTTCATTCAATTTCATAGTCATAGAAACTGCTTTGTTTTCAACCCATTCATTGTATTCTTCAATTGCTTTTAATCTCAAATTATTTTCTAAATATCCTTCTTCTACCATTTGTGTCGAGCCAGCAACTTTAGACCAAATTCCAACCTTTGAATTAAAGTCATCTCTATGTCTCTCATAATGTTCATCTGAATTTATTTTTTCAATGCCCTCCATTCCAATCTCTTTCATTAGTTCGGGTAAATCATCCGCAATTTCATTATTCATACCCGCGTCACTTCTCCATTTCAAAAATGTTTTGTAAAAGTATTGCATACTTTCAGGTGGTTCAGGGTTCCATTCTATATTATTATGGTTATAGTCAAGAATAGAAATTTGGCCATTTGGATTTAGTAATAATTTCATTTTTACTAAAGCCTCTTTAGGATTGCTCAACCACTGAAGGGTTCTTGCCGATACTATTAAATCAAATTTTTGATTAGGTTCAAAATCAAATAAATCACAGTATATTAATGTTAAATTTTTAACACTTTTATAAGTTGCTTTTCCACTTTCTATAAATTTTTCTGTGTTATCAATACCTGTAACTTTTCCTAAATTACCGACAACTATAGCTATATCTTTAGAAATTGACCCTGTTCCACAACCAACATCTAAAACAGTCATGCCTTTTTTGAGTATTGGTGATAGCGTTCTATAATCAATTTCTAAACTTCTATTGTCAAATATCTTTGTTACTGTTTGTACGTCTCTTTCTATGTGTTTATTACCTTTCATTTCCGAATTGTTTCAAACTGACCTAATAGGTATAAAACATCTCTATTTTATAGCTCTAAAAGCCCTTTTCTTCTAATCCCATCCCGGCAGCATATTGATTTTCCATCCAAACACCTACTATGTGTAATGATCATTCTGTACCTTTTTATTTACCAAAGGATATAAACAGGCAAATACATCGCACCCATTACATGCTTTTCCGGAATCCTCCATTTCCCCCTATAAAAATCCTTATGCCTGAAAAACCTGCTTTCAATATACCGGAAAAATACCATTTCACCAACGGTTGGTTTAGGATATGCGCTTAAAATGGTCTGGATGCTGTAAAAGATTCCCACGGATGGAATTAGATTCCGGAGTTTAAAAAAAAGGGACTGGCTATAAATTTTAGTAATTGGTCCCTGATTATGCTCCTGTCACCGGATACCGGCATTGCAAATGCCTCGTTATTTAACTCAATAATAAAAGGGTGAAATTGCAAATTACACCCAGCTTTTTACACCCAGAGGCGTTATTAAAATCTGAGCCATTTACAAATAAAAATGCTATTTCCCCTCCAATAACCGCTCTAATCTGGCCATCATTTCATCCTTCTCCTTGAGCATCCTTTCGTAAAGGGCAATCTTCTCTTCATGAAGCTGGATCAGTTTATCAATAGGGTTATTTTGGAAGGTAGGATTATAATTGACTATACCCTGGGTATTGTGAAAAGTGCTAGAAATAATATTCACCGCCTGTTCTTCATCAAAATTCTGAATGGCCTCCACGGGGATTTTGAGGATTTCGGAAACCTGGGCCAGGATGGCTTCTTCCACAGTTTCCTTTTGCTCCAGCAGGGAGATTTTCTTTTGGGACCAGTCGGCACCCAGCTCATGGGCCAGGGCCTCCTGCTTGATGCCCAGCATTTCCCGGAAACGCTTGATATTGCGTCCTTGGTGTATTCGCTTATGATCGTGGTCTGTCATCAATCAAATTTAGGGAATTCCGGATAACGAACCAATAGGGTTGGACGGGTCTTTTAGGAATTGGGGCAAGATTAGTAATTGCAAAAAGGCTCACGATTCCATCTCTTTTTTGGGGTGGCCCAGGAATATTCCTTATTGAGGTTATCCTGGACATTAAAAAAAGCCAAATCCTATGGGATTATCCTGTTCCGGATACGCTGAAGGCACCATTTGAGGGTTGGGAGGAGATACCGGAATTTTTGGAGAAAAATTATAAGGAATAACCATATATTCCTGAAGATCTATCCATAACATTCCTATTACAGGTAAGGGCTTTAATAAAAAAGAATAGAAGGTTATACATCAAAAAGAGAAAGAAGAGCAGGTATGGGTTTATTGGCGGATTTACCTGCTTGAAGGGTTGGGTATGAATTTGATCCCCAACCAGATGTGCAGCCTGTCCGGAAAGCAAAACGAATCGGGAATCCGGTTTTGGGAAGGTCTATGACGGTGAATCCTTTGGCAGACCATCAAAACCAACTCAATAATTCTCCTTATGCTGCCATGTGGAACAATCCGATCAGGTTCAATGATCCTGACGGGAAGTGCCCAGAATGTGAGGAGAAGGTAAAGTACCCAACCGAAGGTCAGGATTACCATTCTACCGGAGGTGCTGATTATACTTTTGG
>JBBDSB010000607.1:0-3002 GCA_040905205.1 Cyclobacteriaceae bacterium | reverse complement strand
GAGGTGTACAATAAAGCAGCATTTGACATTACCATTACAGGTAAAGTGGTTGGCGAAGACGGTCAACCTATACCCGGAGCCACCGTATCCGTACCAGGAACGTCTATCGGAACCGTCACTAATCTGGATGGCGAATATTCCATTACCGTGCCTGAGGGGTTATCCCTGGTATTCTCCTTTATTGGTTTTGAAAGTCAGACCATAGAAGTTGGTACCGGGACCACCCTGGATATTATCCTGGTAGAAAGTGCACAGGCCTTAGATGAGGTAGTTGTAGTGGGGTATGGTACGCAGCAGAAAGTCAACCTGACGGGAGCTGTAGGCGTGGCCACCAGCGAACGGTTAGAAAACCGACCCATCGCCAATGTGGCCGAAGGATTGCAAGGCGTGATTCCCAACTTGAACATTGCCCCAAGAAACGGTGATCCATCGCAAAGCCCTTCATTTAATATCCGGGGATTTCAATCCATCAACGGAGGTTCACCGTTGATTTTGGTGGATAATGTTCCCATGGACCTAAATAGGATCAATCCCAATGATATTGAGAGTGTCTCCGTACTGAAAGATGCTGCTGCAGCCGCAGTTTACGGTGCCCGGGCTGCATTTGGGGTGGTATTGGTAACGACGAAAAGCGGGCAGGCCGGCAAGGTAAGGGTCTCACTAAATAGTCAGGTTTCAATGGGTAAGCCGATATTTAATATGGATCCAATTAATGATCCCTATAGGTTTGTACAAGCCAGAAACTTGGCAAATAACCGCACTAATGGACGTCCTTCCTATGATCAGGACATGATAGATGGAACCAAGCGCTGGTCTGAAAACCCTACGGATGAAAATGCCTGGGGTGTTGTTGACGGAAATTTGAGATTTTATGGCTTCAATAATTATACCGAAAGGATTATGACCGATTTTGCTCCATCGCAGCAACATGACTTGTCTATTTCCGGAGGATCAGAGGATGCCAATTATTTTGTTTCTATTGGGCACCTCAATAAGGATGGGTACCTTAACTCAGACCGTAACGAAAATTTTAAGCGTTACAACATCCTGATGAAAGCTGAGTTTAAAGTTACTGACTGGTTGACGTTGGACGAAAAAATAGTTGTCAACTCTCAGCAGAGTGACAAGCCTTATTTTTATAACTGGGATGTAAACATCAATACTCTTGCAAGGGTGAATCCAATAATGCCCGTACAGTTTCCTGATTTGCCATTTTATATAGAGCCGGGAGACCGGGAGCAGTACGAGCAATACATAGGCATGTATTTTGGAGGCACCAATTTCTTCCCTTACCTGGAAGACGGAGGCCGCTCCACCTGGACCAATAATGATATCTGGCTGACGCAGGGAGTAACCCTTACTCCTGCGAAAGGGTTAACAATTAAGTCCAATTTCTCTTATAATTTCTTTCACCGTTCCGAGCAGGACGTTGCCAGTAAAATTGAAATTGTGGACAATAATTTGTTAGCTGACGGGCTGATAAGTAATGGTTTCAGTGGAAATGACTTTATCAACGAAGAAAGCCGGTACAATCAGTATTATGTATTCAATGCATTTGCTGATTATAAGTTTTCTCTACCTGAAGTACATAGCCTGACGACCATGGTTGGTTTCAATCAGGAGTGGGGCAACAATAAATTTATCAGGGCTCAGGCCAATACGCTGCTAACCCCCTTGATTACGGATTTAAATGCCACTACTGGTTTGCAACAGACTTATGGAAGCAGCAGCCATGTTTCTTTAAGGGGTGCTTTCTACAGGGTCAATTATATTTTTGACGAAAGATTTTTGATAGAAGCCAATGGTCGATACGATGGTACTTCGAGGTTCCCTTCTGAAAGTCGTTTTGGGTTTTTCCCCTCTTTTTCTGCAGGCTGGAGGGTTTCCAATGAAAACTGGATGGCAGGAACCAGTAACTGGATGGATGAGTTGAAAATCAGGGCTTCCTACGGAACTTTGGGTAATCAGCTATTGGGAAATAATTATTATCCTTATATCCCTACCCTGGGAACTGGTCAATCCGGTTTTATGCTAAGTGCCGGTCAGCGTACCCCTTATGTTTCTGCGGCCGGTCTTGTAAGTCCGACACTTACCTGGGAGACTGTTGTATCTCAAAATATAGGTCTTGATTTCACGCTTTTCGGTGGAAAGATTGATGCTTCCTTTGATGTGTATTCCAGAGAGACCAAAGATATGTTGATGAGACAACAATACCCCTCCATATTGGGAACGGGTGCGCCACAGTCCAATGCGGCGGATTTGAAAACCACCGGCTGGGAACTGGCATTGACCTGGAGAGACCGGGTCAGAGATGACCTGAATTATGATGTTACTTTGGCATTGTCAGATTGGACAGCTGAAATCACCAGGTTCATCAATCCTGAAGGGGTGATCAATCAATATTATGAAGGTCAAAAGTTAGATGAAATCTGGGGATATGAGACTGTAGGAATTTTCCAAACCCAGGAGGCTGTTGACAATGCGCCTGATCAATCAAGGCTAGGTGCCAATTGGAGAGCCGGCGATATTCAGTACGCCGACTTGAATGGTGATGGTGTGATATCCCCTGGTAATGGTACTTTAAGTGACCCGGGAGACCGAAGAATCATCGGAAACGAGACCCCAAGGTTAAGTTTTGGTCTAAACAATAACCTTCAATGGAAGAATTTCACCTTAAATCTTTTCTTCCAGGGTATTTGGAAAAGAGATCACTGGCCAACCTCAGGAAACTGGACTTGGTTCTTCCCTTTCAATGCAGGGCATGTTGAAGAGTATTTCATCACGGATTCATGGTCTGAAGATAACAGGGATGCCTATTTTGCCGCTCCTCATATCTCCACCAATGATAAGAAAAATATCCAAACACAAAGCAGGTTCTTGCAAAATGCTGGTTATATCCGTTTGAAGAATGCCAATCTGGGTTACAATCTTCCTGCCAAATGGATGTCAACTATCGGCTTCCAAAATGCCAATATTTATTTTGCCGGCATGAACCTTTGGGA
>JBBDSB010000606.1:0-3002 GCA_040905205.1 Cyclobacteriaceae bacterium | reverse complement strand
TTAAAAAATAAAAGAGAAGAAGTCATTTCAGGAAGGTAATCCTCAGGGACCTCATAAATTTTCTTGGTAATGTCGGTCCAGCTCAGAGACTGCTTCGAAATATCATATTTCCACCCACCGATTTTGGCCATCATGTGGGTTTGGTTAAGCAGTTCTTTTGCATTTTGGATGGTTTTTTCCAACCGGAGTCTTTCAGTAACATCGATGGAATTGCCAATAACAAAAGGGTCACCTTGATAATCTTTTTCGAGGGTATTGCTGTAAAGCCAAACCTTTAGGGTGCCATTAGCTTGACGGGTAGTCATTAAACCTTTGGCTTTGCCGTGTTCCAGTAAATCTTTAAAATAAGGATCAATTTCTGAGTGAAATCTTTTGGGTATGATGTCCCAAAGTCTTTTTTCCAACATTTCTTCCACCGAATACCCTAGCAATCTGGCACCGTAATTATTAATGCTTAAAAATTTTCCCTTCAAATCATGAGTAAGCATGAGCCCCTGACTATTTTCAAAAAATGAGCGGAATTTTGCCTCACTTGTAATCAATCTGTCCTCTTTCTCCTTTTTGTCCGTAATATCCCTTCCGATAGCAAATATCCATTTGTTTTTGATGTCACCTGTGGCAGTCCAGGAAAAAATCCTGTAATTTCCATCAATGGTTTTTAGGCGATGGGAGAAATTGGTGGTAGCCTCCCCTTGGATAAGGCGGTTAATTTTGGACATGGTTTCATCCACATCCTCAGGGTGAATATAATCCGTCATCGGCCTGTCGGATAATTCTTCCTCCCCATAGCCCAGGAGCGCTTTGAATGAACTGTTTACCTTTTTGAATTTTCCGTCAAAGCGGATAACGGTAATCAAATCCTGTGATAAAGCCAGGGCTTTTCCCAATAGCCTGTCTTCAAATATTCTGCTTTTTTCCTGTATTTCCGCCCAGGCCTGATCCGCCAATAACTGCAGGGATTCCTTGACATCGGAATCCATTTTTCCGGTTGTGGTATTCATAACCGCAAGGATACCTAAGATTTCACCTTCATCACTGACAATATTGAATCCTGCATAATACCTTATCAGGTAAGGCTCCTGGCTTAAAAAATACTGATCAACTGGTTTTACGGATAAAGTATCCTGAATTTCCGAAAAATGATCACCCGCCTTGCTCGTGGAAAAATAACTGTTTTCCAATATTAAACTGTCTTCTTCAATTCCCACAGAGGATTTTATCCAAATTTGATTGTTTTCAAAATATCCGAGTAGGGAATAGGGACAGCCTGACAATTTAACAGCCAATTTAACAATTCTTTTAAAATTGTCGCTTTTAATTCCTTTGCCCAAACTGTATTTGGAAAGGCCAGGGTTAAAATTAGGTTGTTTCGACTGTTTGTTATTTGTCATTTAATTCAAGGGGATTTAATTCCGGTAGTGACTTTCAAATTTTTTTCAAAATAAAAACAAATTTATACATTTAATGCATTCAATTTTAATTTTAAAAATCAAAAGATAAAAGGAATAATCAATGGGTTACTTAATCCAAATCCCATACTTTTACAAATTCGCTATTTTGTGAGTCAAATCAAACTGGAATTTAGTATTTTACCTTTAAGATGGAAATAATATTTTGGATCAGCCTTTTTATTGTATTTTATGCATTTTTCGGATACGGGATTTTGCTCTTCCTACTTGTAAAAATAAAATCTTGGTTTTATTTTTACCCCTTGCCGGATTTTGGTGAAAGTGCGCCTGAAGTAAGTCTGGTGGTGCCCTGTTTCAATGAAGCGGATATCATTAGGGAAAAGATTTTGAACTCATTTGGATTGGCATATGATCCTTCATTATTAAAAATATTTTTTATTACAGATGGGTCTGATGATCATTTTAAGGAGGTTTTGAATGAGTTTCCCAATGTCGGGCATTTACACGAAGCAAAAAGATCAGGTAAAACCGCCGCAGAAAACCGTGCCATGCAATTCATTTCCAGTCCCATTGTCATTTTTACAGATGCCAATACCTTACTCAATCATCTGGCCATAAAAAATATCGTACGGCATTTTCAGGATGAAAAAGTGGGATGCGTCTCCGGGGAAAAGCGCGTGCAAATCGAAGAAAAGGATAATGCAAGCGCTGCTGGAGAGGGTATTTACTGGAAATATGAATCTTTTCTTAAACAACTGGATTCATCACTTTACAGTGCCGTTGGGGCTGCTGGTGAATTGGTGGCTTTTCGATCCGATTTGTATGAAAATCTTCCGGATGACACGATATTGGATGATTTTATGCAATCCATGTTGATTGCGTCTAAAGGGTATAAAATTGTGTACGAACCTCAGGCTTTTGCCATGGAATCCGGATCAGAAACCGTCCCTGAAGAATTAAAAAGAAAAATTCGGATCAGTGCAGGTGGTTGGCAATCCATGAAAAGGCTTTGGAATAAAATAACTCCTCTAAACCATCCGGTTTTATTTTTTCAATATTTTTCCCACCGGGTATTGAGGTGGACCATCACCCCTTTTTTATTGATATTGGTTTTTATTTTAAATCCATTTTTATGGGCTTATGGATGGGTTTACCAAATTTTAATGATCTCCCAGATACTTTTTTATTTGGCAGCATTACTGGGTTACTTCCTTGAAAACCGACAAATCAGACTCAAGATCCTGTTTGTCCCTTTTTATTTTTGCATGATGAATTATGCAGTAATCGCCGGTTTGATCAGGTTTTTAAAAGGCGGGCAAAAGGGAAGTTGGGAAAAGGCAAGGAGAAAAGGTGAAAGGGCAATGAGATCTAAAGAATAAAGTTTATTTTCTGACCCCTTTAACTGCCTGGGCAGACCAGGGGTTTTTCGGCCAGGAATGTTTGGGGTACCTTCTCTTCAATTCTTTTTTTACTTCATGACCTATCATCTAACTAAACGGCTATCTTCATGATAATCTGACATTTGTTATCAAAATAGCTAATAGGAGCACCGCTCATTGATGAACTGAGTTCGATTAAAAAACTGTACGAATT
>JBBDSB010000605.1:0-18318 GCA_040905205.1 Cyclobacteriaceae bacterium | reverse complement strand
AGGTTTTCGCAAAGGTTAAATCAAAGAAAACAGGTCTGATACGCCCACAACCCGCTCAACGGAAAATCCCTCACCATATTTAACATTGATTTTATGGCCCATTTCCTGCGAGCGCGCTTCAATAAAATCAAGAAATTCCGGGCTGGAGATAAAACTTTCAGGTTCTTTTGAATCCGGGTCATAAAATTGGGACTTGAAAGCCAGAATACTGGCTTTTTTTTCTTCCCAAAAATCTGAAATATCCACTACCAAGTCGGGTTCAATATAATTGTTTTGGATATAGTGATAAATGAACCTGGGTCTCCAGGGATCTTGGTCCTTGCCTTTATAGGTTGTCCGAATCCTCCTCAAACCACTGATGAAACAAGCATGGGTAGCCAGACTTCCACCCTTACCATGATCCGGATGCCGGTCGGAGATGGCATTGGCCAGAACCATATCAGGTCGGTATTCCCTTAGGATTTTGGCCACCTCTTCCTGATGGGCTTGGTCATCTTTAAAAAAAACATCCTGAAAACCCAGGTTTCTCCTCATGCTAAGCCCCAAAACCTCTCCCGCTTTTGCAGACTCTTCCATTCTAATCCCGGGCGTACCTCTGGTACCCATTTCTCCCTTGGTTAAATCCAGAATGCCCACTTTATAACCCCTGGCGATATGGGAAGCAATCGTACCCGAGCAGGAAAGCTCTGCATCGTCAGGATGGGAAGCGATCACTAAAATGTCTAATTTCATCTGTTTATAATTGATTTTTAATGGGCACAACTTGTCCCGTACCGAAGGTCGGGATAGCCTGCCCCGTCCCGATAATTATTGGGATTCGGGGGAATCTCGCACCTGTCTGCTGACAGGCAGGTGTTTGATAATCATCCCTCCGTGTGATGCTTGCGTCATGCCTGTCTGCCTCAGGCAGGCTCGATTTCATAGGTTAATAATAAATTTGGGGGAGGAAACCTATATGCAAATTAAATAAATCTATTTAGGATTTTATCCAGCAGATTAAACGGGCATGATCAAAACAGGAACTATTCCTGGGCGGCCAGGAACCTCTCTGCATCCAATGCTGCCATACAACCTGTGCCGGCAGCGGTAACCGCCTGTCTGTAAACATGATCCTGAGCGTCCCCACTTGCAAATACACCAGGGATATTGGTTTTAGTACTCCCGGGAAGCGTATGGATATAACCATTATCATCCATATCCAATGAACCGGAAAATATATCGGTATTGGGCTGATGGCCAATGGCAACAAAAAAAGCGGATACATCCAACACCTTTTCTGTGCCTGTCTGGTTGTTTTTTATTCTTACCCCCGTCACTTCTTCATCCCCCAAAATCTCCTCTGTTTCATGGTTCCAAAGAATCTCTATTTTCGGGCTGTTGATGACCCTATTCTGCATAATCTGAGAGGCTCTGAATTCATCTCTTCTTACCAGCATATACACTTTGCTACAGATATTGGAAAGGTAGCTTGCCTCTTCACAGGCGGTGTCCCCTCCTCCAACAATGGCCACCTCCTTGCCACGGAAGAAAAACCCATCACAGACCGCACAAGCAGAAACACCTTTGCCATTCAACCGCGTTTCGCTTTCAATGCCAAGCCATTTGGCAGAAGCTCCTGTGGATATAATCACGGTTTCAGCAAGGATTGGTTTGCCGTCATCCACCTGCACCTTGAATGGCCTTTCTTCGAAATCCACCCCGGTGACCACCCCATACCTTACATCTGTACCGAATCTTTCCGCCTGTTTTCTAAAGTCCTCCATCATCTGCGGTCCCATTACCCCATCCGGGTATCCGGGATAATTTTCCACATCATTAGTAATGGTTAATTGACCACCGGGTTGTATCCCCGTATACAAGACTGGGGACAAGCCTGCTCTGGCAGTATAGATGGCGGCGGTATAACCTGCCGGGCCTGACCCTATGATCAAAACTTTTATCACTCCAGTCTCCTGACTCATGGCATCGTTTTTTAATTGATCTGCGATTTTATTCAATATGGTTTCAAACAAAAAATAAATGATAATAAGTTTACCATTCATTTAATTTTATATTTCAATAGTACAAAAAAGGGGCAAATTGCCCCTTTTTTTTATTTAAAAATTACTTTATTCTTATCCTAAATAAGGTTTTAAGGTTTTGCTTCTACTGGTATGTCTTAATCTCCTAATGGCTTTTTCTTTGATTTGCCGTACCCGCTCCCGGGTAAGATTAAATTTTTCACCGATTTCTTCCAGGGTCATGGCATGTTCGCCGTTCAAACCAAAATAAAGGGTAATCACATCAGCTTCTCTCTGGGTTAGGGTAGACAAGGCACGTTGCACTTCTTTTCTCAAAGAATCATTCATCAAACCATCATCAGGTTTGGTTTCCCCATCATTTTCCAACACATCCAGCAGGCTGTTTTCCTCACCTTGAACAAAAGGGGCATCCATAGACACATGTCTTCCGGAAATCTTCATGGTATCCACTACTTCACCCGCCGTGACTTCCAAGACTTCCGCCAATTCTTCCGGGGAGGGCTCTCTTTCAAATTTTTGCTCAAGCTCTGAAAATGTTTTGCTTATCTTATTCAGGGAACCTACCCGGTTCAAGGGAAGTCTTACGATCCTGGACTGCTCGGCCAAAGCCTGTAAAATGGATTGTCTGATCCACCAAACGGCATAAGAGATAAATTTAAAGCCCCTGGTTTCATCGAATCTTTGAGCGGCTTTGATCAATCCCAAATTTCCTTCATTGATCAAATCTCCAAGAGACAAACCTTGATTTTGATATTGCTTGGCAACAGATACAACAAACCTCAGGTTGGCTTTGGTCAATTTTTCCAATGCCAACTGATCTCCTTCCCGGATCCTTTTGGCCAAAACCACTTCCTCATCTGCTGTTAATAGATCTACCTTACCTATTTCCTGAAGGTATTTATCCAGGGATTGACTCTCCCTGTTGGTAATCTGCTTACTGATTTTTAGCTGCCTCATTCAATTATCTCAATTTTTTTTAACGCCTTGATAACAGAAGTTTCCTTAAAATAAGTTCAATTAAAACAAAGTGTTCTAAATTTTTAAAGAAACTTTCTGACTATTAATCCTTTTTTTCAGGTTTTGGCAACAATACTTTTCTGGAAAGTTTATATTTACCGGTTTTTTTGTCAACATCAATTAACTTAACCTCAATTTGCTCGCCAGATTCCAGGACACCATCCATTGACTCGATACGTTCCCATTTGACTTCCGAAATGTGAAGCAAGCCATCTTTTCCGGGCATAAACTCCACAAACGCTCCAAAGGGCATGATATTTTTGACCCTGCCTGTATAGACTTCTCCGATTTCAGGTTGGGCAACAATCGCCTTGATTCTTCCGATCGCCGCATCCATGGCATTCTGATCATTGGAAAAAATACTGATTTTCCCAATGTTGTCGATCTCCTCGATAATGATGGTTGCGCCAGTGTCTTTTTGAATTTCCTGAATTACCTTGCCACCAGGGCCTATTACAGCTCCAATAAGTTCTTTAGGGATTTCCATGATTTTAGAACGAGGGGCATGGGGCTTAAAGTCAGGCCTGGAAGCTGAAAGTGTTTTATTGATTTCATCCAAGATGTGAAGTCTTCCCGTTCTGGCTTGATAAAGGGCTTCTTTAAGGACATTGTAATCCAAACCTTCTACTTTAAGGTCCATCTGGCAAGCCGTGATCCCTTTTGAAGTGCCAGTAACCTTGAAGTCCATGTCTCCCAAATGATCCTCATCACCCAAGATATCTGACAAAATGGTGTAATTACCGGTTTTTGGATCTGAAATCATTCCCATCGCAATACCGGTAACGGGTGCTTTGATGGGGATTCCTGCATCCATCAATGCCAGGGATCCAGCACAAACTGTGGCCATGGAAGAAGATCCATTGGATTCCAGGATATCTGAAACTATCCTGATGGTATATGGGTTGTCGGCACCTGTAGGTAGCACTTTTTTCAAGGCCCTCATGGCCAGGTTGCCATGTCCGATTTCTCTTCTACCGGGACCCCGGTTTATTTTGACCTCACCGGTTGAGAATCCGGGAAAGTTATAATGCAGGTAAAATTTATTGAAACCTGAATGAACGGCACCATCAACCATCTGTTCATCCATTTTGGTACCGAGGGTACAGGTGGTGATGGATTGGGTTTCCCCTCTGGTAAAAATGGCTGATCCATGAGCAGAAGGAAGATAATCGACAACAGACCATATCGGTCTTACTTCATCGGGGTTTCTACCATCCAATCGTTTTTTCTCGGTTAAAGTAAAATTCCTTGCTGCTTCTTTGTGGATTTTACCAAAGTATTTGCCTATCAAGGACGCATTGTACTCGTGCTCCTCGCCCAAGCTTTCTTTAAAATTTTCTTTGATCTCTTTGGTAAGGTCTGTACGCTCCTGTTTGTCAGCTATCTGCCTTTGGACTACATCATACAGCTTATCATAAAGCTCACTTTGCATGCGCTCCAAAAGTGCTTCATCGTGTTCCTCATGATCATATTCCCTTTTCTTTTCCTTGCCAACCAACTTAGTCAGTTCTTTTTGAACCTGACAGTGGCGCTTTAATTCTTCATGGGCAAACTGAAGGGCTTCCACCATTTCGTCCTCGGAAACTTCATCTCCTTCTCCCTCTACCATAAGTATGTACTCCTCTGAACCGGCCACGATCAATTCCAAGGTTGCCTTTTCAAGCTTCTTGGGCGTGGGGTTGATCTGGAGTTGACCGTCAATTTTGGCCACCCTTACTTCAGAAATTGGTCCATTAAAAGGTATATCTGATACGGCAAGTGCCGCAGAGGCCGCAAGGCCGGCAAGGCAATCCGGTAAAACCTCATCATCCGAAGACATCAGGGTGATGGTAATGTTGGTGTCGGCATGGTAATCGTCCGGAAAAATTGGCCTAATGGCCCTGTCCACCATCCTGCTGATTAGGATTTCATAATCGGACAGCCTTCCTTCCCGCTTTAAAAATCCACCCGGAATTTTTCCGGAAGACGCAAATTTTTCCTGGTAATCCACAGACATAGGGAGAAAATCCACTCCTTCCGCAGCTTCTTTTTTGGTGACAACGGTGGCCAATAATATGGCTTTCCCCATCTTTATCACTACTGCGCCGTCTGCCTGCTTGGCCAAGGCGCCAGTTTCAATGATTATTTCCCTACCATCTTCTAAAGTGATAGATTTTGAGATTAAATTTGGTAACATAATTAATTAATAAATCTGAGTGGTAAATAGTTGTAAAAGTAAGGTTCAATAATAGGTAGCGTCAAAAAAGTAAGGTTCCCTATTAAAGGAACCTCACATTGTGTTATTTACGTATTCCAAGGTCAGCAATCACTGTCCTGTATCTTTCAATATCAACCTTGGTAAGGTAATTGAGTAAACGCCTTCTCTTACCCACCAACTTCAACAGCCCTTTCCGGGAAGAATGGTCTAACTTGTTGGTCTGCAAATGTTCTGTTAAGTGCTTGATTCGATAAGTAAATAAAGCGATCTGAGATTCTGGAGATCCCGTGTCATTCTCAGACTTTAACCGACCATGATTTTTGAATAATTCTGCTTTTTCTTCTTTAGCTAAATACATGCTTAGTCAAATATAATTATAAGTTTTATAAAAGAGGTACAAATGTAAGGCTTTTTTCTAAATTATAAAATGTCCGGCGTTAACTTTTTCTGCTTCTTCAGCTTACCGAGCCAACCCAATAATTTTTCCCATCCGCTCAGGTAAAAATCCGGTTCAAACAGCCTTGCATCCTTTCTGGCTTGTCTCAAAAAAAACAATCCAAAAGGGATAAGGGCAAGATTGGAAAACCAGGTACCAAAAAGAGGATCAGTTAATCCCTCTTTACCCCATTTCTCCCCGGTAATTGTAAGCATATAATACATGATGAAAAATATGATGGACATCAATACAGGCATTCCCAATCCACCTTTCTTTATGATGGCACCAAGTGGGGCTCCTATCATGAACATGACAAAGCAGGCAAAGGCCTGGGTGTATTTTTGATACCAGGCAACCTGAAAATTTCTGGAATGCCTCCGAACATTGTCAATCCTGGTTTTGTTGGTCGTAAAATTATTTTTAAGATTCCTGGCGGATGTAAGCCCAACAGAAGCAGCAGAGGTAAGGTACCTGGGGGTATTTCTGAGAGAATCCAGTTTGGTTTTCTCCTCCTCTGTAAGGGTGACCAATTTTTCCGGCTCCGGTTGGGACAAAGCTTTTCTTGTTGAAGGTTTTATGGTTGTATCCACCGGATTTTCTCCTGAAGATGCCTCGGTCTCGTTCATGGTATTATTGATGCTATCCCGCCTATCCAGAGCTTTGGCATCCACTTTCACCTGAACCTTTGGATCGCTTTGCCTTATACTGTCAGGTAATCCTCCGCTATTGGGTAAGGTATCCTTGCCTTCTGCCGATGTCACCGTCCTTTCCGGGGAAATATTATAGGCGGAATCCGTAGGTTGTACCCCATTGCTGTCCTGATTAACCAAACCCTCTTCCTCCAACCTCTCCTTTTCGAATTCCTCCTGATATTTAAGGTTCCGAAGCGAATCCGATTCCATTTTTTTTGCCATGATCTCCGGAGGAGGAGGGATTTTCCGGTTTCTTCCAAAATAGGTATAGGAGGCCTCTGTATTGGCATAATTGAAAAACAACCAATGGTTCAGCTCCCTGTCCATAGAATCCAGGTCGGTTTTTATTTCACTGATGTTCTTGATGGATTTACTGTTGGACCAGAGATTTTCAGGCGTTCTTTTCAGGTCAAAAGCATCAAGGTTGAAAACCATTTGGTTGGTATCAAATTTTGTCCGGTTAAAAGTGACCGGCTTATCTTTAATACTGCGTTGACCCGGCCCCTCTTGATAACTGTTGCCATTGTACAAAGTCAGCATCATGTACCTGTCGTTGAAGAACGGTTCCATTCTTCCCGAGTCCGCTGTGATCAGGTGCAGGTTTCCCTGACCGGAGGTATGATCATAGATCACCACATCCTGTAACCTCACCTCATCAATTTTCTTATTTACCTTAATACTGTAGTTGGGAATACCATTGTAAAACACCCCTTCTTTGATATCGAATGCAGGTGATTTCATACGGATGTCATACAAAAGGCTGAAAGTTTTCAAATTTACCCTGGGCACCAAATAATTATTGGATAGAAAAGCGACGATTGTGAGAAAAACCACAAAAACGCCAATGGGTCTCAAGGCTCTGGTCAAAGAAATCCCACTGCTTTTTATGGCGGTCAATTCAAAATGCTCCCCTAAATTCCCAAAAGTCATCAAAGAAGATAAAAGAACCGCCAAAGGCAAGGCCATGGGAGATATACTGATCACAAAATAACCGATCAACTCCATATAAACCATAAATGGTAAATCTTTGCCAAATATTTCATCAAAATATTTGAGCATGTTTACCGTAAGCAAAATAAAATCCACCACGATAAAGGTGAGCAAAAACGGACCCAGGAAAGAACCCAATATCAATTTATCCAACTTTTTCATCAAACGTCTTTTTCTCTGTTGCTCCTTGTATTAAAAGACGTGGCAAAGTTGAACATATTATACCAATATTGGTAATTTCTCAAAAATTAACCCCCTATAATTTCCTTCAGCCCATTGATCAGGCCTTCCCAAATGGACCTTTGTTCCTGCTCATCGTAGGCATCTCCATATTCAATCACCCGTAGGTAAAAAGTTTGGGTAAGTTCATTTTCATCCAACCTGAACTCAATAAAGGCATGATCGGTATCCCCCTCAGTGTCCTCCATAGGATCAAAAAATTCAAACTTAACATGGTGATTGGTTCGCATGATCACAGGGCGAGCGAAATGATCTTCCCCATCATAAATAAAATTAAATACCTTGTCCTCATTAATGACCACATCATCCGCAAACCATTGGGACAATCCACTTGCAGTACTCAGATAAGGATAAATTATCTTTTTGGAGGTATTGATCTGGTAATCCGAAACAAATTTTATTTTCTCCATGGCCTTACACTTTCTGTTTGTTAAAAAGTAATTTTTTATGATAGCAATTTGCAATTCAAGTATTATCCTTACATATTTGCATTCCCATTTGGCGAGGTAGCTCAGATGGTTAGAGCGCAGGATTCATAACCCTGAGGTCAGGGGTTCAATTCCCCTCCTCGCTACTGTAAAGCTTCTTTTTCCTAAAAGAAGCTTTTTTTATTTTGGCCCAACCCCTGGATAAAGACCCCTGTTTAAAGGGGTTAAGCTACTTACTCGCTTATTGGGAAGCCCCATATTATAAGGTCCTTTTTAGCCTTTTGGGCAAATCAAGTCAAAATTTTGGTGGTTGTGGTGGTTAATACTTCAACAATAGGTACAGCTTAATTTCTAACTGAAAACCATTTCCATTCTGGAAAGTAATATAAGGAAATTTTCAAAATTAAAATCCTTTTAGCGTTTTTTATACCTTTTCATTTCATTCCTTAACCTTATTGATCCAATTTTCAATGGGCAGTGGGCCTTTTCAGCCAAAAGAAAGGTTGAAAATCGTTTATTAGAACCATTCTGATGGAAGGAACCCGGGGAAATGGCCATAAAACAAAAAAACCCTCATGCAGAGGGTTTTTTTGTTTTGGGAATGCAATGATTATTTTACTTTATCCAACACTGCCTTAAAAGCTTCAGGATGGTTCATGGCCAAATCAGCCAAAACCTTTCTGTCTAAATCGATTTCCGATTTCTTTAACAATCCCATGAATTGTGAATAGGAAATACCGTATTGCCTGACTCCGGCATTGATACGTTGGATCCAGAGTTTTCTGAATTCCCTTTTTTTAACCTTTCTGTCCCTGTAGGCATATTGAAGGCCCTTTTCATATTTGTTTTTAGCTACCGTCCATACATTTTTACCTCTTCCGAAGTATCCTTTGGTAGCTTTTAAAACTTTTTTTCTTCTTGCTCTTGACGCTACAGCGTTTACCGATCTTGGCATGATTTTTTTGTTTTTGACTTTTGGCGCTTTCAGGTTTACCTGAAAATCTTTTTTTGCCAAAGGTCTGGTGAATTGAACAACCTTTTTTTAAATGGATTAGATTCTAAGCATGGCTCTTACCCTTCCTTCATCCGTAGAATGAACCTCTCCCATTTTGGTAAGATTTCTCTTCCTTTTGGTGGATTTTTTCGTCAGGATATGGCTTTTGAAGGCATGCTTTCTTCTGATTTTACCATTGGCCGAGAGTTTGAATCTCTTTTTGGCACTTGACTTCGTTTTTACTTTTGGCATTACCGTATATATTTATTGAATTATTTTTTACCTGCTTTTGGGGAAACAAAGATATTCATCCTTTTTCCTTCCATTTTGGGAAGCTGTTCTACCTGCCCAAATTCCTCTAGAGCCTGGGCAAACTTTAACAAAAGCATTTCCCCTCTTTCCTTAAAGACAATGGTACGCCCTACAAAATGAACATAGGCCTTTACTTTTGCACCGTCTTTCAGGAAATTGATCGCATGTTTCAATTTGAAATCAAAGTCATGGTCATCGGTATTGGGCCCAAAACGAATCTCTTTTACAACCGTCTTGGCGGCATTCGCCTTGATCTCTTTCTGCTTCTTCTTTTGTTCATACTTGAACTTGGCATAATCGATCACCTTACAAACAGGTGGACTGGCGGAAGGAGAAATTTCAACGAGATCAAGGCCATTTTCTTCGGCCAATTCGATGGCCTTGTCGGTGGCCATGACGGCATTGCCGTCCTCAACAAAGTCTCCTACGACCCTTACCTCCCTGGCTCTTATTTTAGCATTAACTTTATATGGTTCCTCTTGTCTCGGTGTATAAGTTCTTTTTCCTCTCAAAATATTTAGGGTTGTTGTTTAAAGTTTCAATCTGCAAATATCAAATAAATTTTGAAGAATTAAAAATGAGATAATTATAATGTAATTATTTGTTTAAAGATGACTTAATAATTCCTTTAAAATAATCTACAAATTCCAAATGACCAAGGTTCCCTTTATCCCCTTCACCATGTTTTCTGAAGGAAAGGCGATTTTCCTCTTGTTCTTTTTCACCGACTATGATCATGAAGGGTATTTTTTTAACCTCTGCATCCCTGATTTTCCGGCCTATTTTTTCGTCTCTGTTATCCACATCACCTGAGATGCCGTTCTCATCCAATACTTTTTTCACTTCCGAAGCATAGGCAGCGAATTTTTCTGATATAGGAAGGATGATGACTTGTTCCGGAGCCAGCCACAATGGAAAATTGCCTGCACAATGTTCGATCAAAACCGCCACAAACCGCTCCAAAGACCCAAATGGCGCCCTATGGATCATCACAGGCCGGTGCTTTTGATTGTCTGCTCCGGTAAACTCCAACTCAAACCTGTCGGGTAATTGGTAATCCACTTGAATGGTTCCCAACTGCCAACTTCTTCCCAATGCATCTTTGACCATAAAATCAAGTTTAGGACCATAAAATGCCGCTTCACCTAACTCGGTTACCGTATCTAAACCTTTCTCACGGGCCGCCTCTATGATGGCACTTTCCGCTTTGTTCCAGGCATCTGCTCCACCGATATATTTGCTCATATCTTCCTGATCCCTTAAAGAAATCTGTGCAGTGTAGTCGTCAAACCCCAATGCTTTAAATACATACAATACCAGGTCAATTACTTTAATGAACTCTTCTTTTACCTGATCCTGACGACAGAAAATATGCGCATCGTCCTGGGTAAAACCCCTGACCCTGGTAAGACCATGTAACTCCCCGCTCTGCTCATAGCGGTAAACGGTTCCAAATTCCGCATACCGAACGGGCAGGTCCTTATAAGACCTGGGTTTACTTTTATAAATTTCGCAATGATGGGGACAATTCATAGGCTTCAACAAAAACTCTTCCCCTTCATGGGGTGTTTTTATCGGTTGAAATGAATCTTTTCCGTATTTTTCGTAATGGCCTGAAGTTTCATACAAGGCCTTATGGCCAATATGCGGCGTGATTACCTGCTGATAACCTATTTTGTCTTGTTCTTTTTTCAAAAAAGACACCAGCCTTTCCCTGAGTAAAGTGCCTTTTGGTAACCACAATGGCAAACCCATCCCCACTTTCTCTGAAAAAGTAAACAATTCCAATTCTTTGCCCAACTTCCTGTGGTCCCTTTTTTTGGCCTCTTCCAACAATTCCAAATATTCCTTCAATTCTTTGGCCTTGGGAAAGGAAATACCATATATCCGGGTCAACATTTTATTTTTTTCATCTCCTCTCCAATAAGCCCCGGCAATGTTTAACAGCTTCACTGCTTTGACAAAACCGGTATTGGGTATATGGGGTCCACGGCAAAGGTCCACAAAGTTTCCCTGCTCATAAAAGGTAATGGTACCATCTTCCAGCCTTTCAAGGAGATCCAGTTTATATTCATCTCCCTTTTCCCGATAATACTTTACCGCATCATTTTTGGATATGTCCTTTCGGTTGAATTCATTTTTCTTCCTGGCCAACTCCATCATTTTGGCCTCAATTTTTTCCAATTCAGCCCCTTCCAGGGTTTTGTCTCCAAAATCCACATCATAATAAAAGCCGTTCTCAATTGGGGGTCCAATTCCGAATTTTATCCCCGGATAAAGAGCTTCCAATGCTTCTGCCATAATATGGGCTGTGGAGTGCCAAAATGTGGATTTCCCCTCTTTATCCTGCCAAGTCAACAAGGATATGTTGACATCTTTTTCTATGGGTCTCCTGGCATCCCAGACCTCACCGTTTACTTTTGCTGCCAAGACATTCCGGGCCAGGCCTTCGCTGATACTACGGGCGATTTCCATACCTGAGATCCCTTTTTCAAACTCCCGGACCGACTGATCAGGGAAAGTAACTTTAATTTCTTTGTCAGACATCTACTTCATCAATTGAGTGATACCTCACCTTTACAAACAGGTGATGCTTTTGGACTGCAAATATGCAAATAGATGATGGGTTTAAAAAAATATCCATGTACATAAGTTCAATTTTGATAGGATCCTTCCAAGGCCAAATGCCTTCAAATTTCGGTAGATATCCAAAATATTCGACAATTTGTTACCGACTTAAAATACCCTTCACGCTAAGTGAAGGCTATATCCATCAATTAATTGACAAACATTTGCTTTCGGAATGTATTTTTGATTTAATTTTTCTAATTTGTTTCCCGGTCGTGGGAATGTTATTATTATACTCCCGTTTCATCATCACAGGTTAAGTGCAAAAATTTCTTGTAAATCCATTTATTTCAATAGAACGCCAATATGAAAAACCCAAACGCACCAAAGCAACGAAGGAATTTTTTAAAAAAAATCGGATTGGGAATGGCTACGATTTCCTTATCCAATTTACCAATCAGGGGGGTATTTGGAACAATAGGAAGACCGTTTATCCAAAAAAAAACCGCCTCCGAATTATTTTTCACCAATGGATTTAAAACAGCGGAGGTAAACTCCAGCTCTGCCCTACTATGGACCCGGCTATGCGGTCAGCAGAAGCCTCATCCGGTGGTCCACCAAAGAAGGGCAACCGTATTCCGCCATCCCCTGGAATTTGACGAGGACATGCCTGTGGACCAAATGGACGGCGCAGTGAAAGGAAAAGAAGGATGGGCTAAAGCCACCTTGATCCATGAAGGCGATCAATTTCCATCGGATTGGATAAAAGCAACTCCAGAGGAGGATTTTACCATCCAAATCCCCTTTGATAACCTTCAACCCGGAACACAATATACCATCAAATGGGAAGCTAAAACAGAAGAAAACGGCCCCGTTAGTGAAGTGAATGGCTCTTTTGTAACTTCACCTGCCGAAAGTGAGGAAAAAGAACTGCTTTTTGTTACTTCCACCTGTCAATATTTCTGGAGCTTCGATAATGATGAACGGGGATTCGAAACCTACGACAGCATGAAAAAGCTGAATCCGGATTTTTTTATCCATACCGGAGATTATATTTATTATGACAAACCAGGACCCCTTGCCAAAAACCTGGAAAAAGCCAAACATAAATGGCATGCCATGAACGGCTGGCCTTCCCTCATTGATTTTTTCAGAAACACCCCCATTTATATGCTTAAAGATGACCATGACCTTTTGGACGATGATGCGTACCCCGGTTCGGGTAATTACGGGGATTTAACCTTTGAACAGGGTTTAAAGCTATGGGAACTTAATGCACCGACACACAATCTGCCTTACCGGACCTTTCGATGGGGGAAACACCTGCAGGTATGGCTGATGGAAGGAAGAGAATACCGGTCACCCAACCCTATGGCAGATGGCCCACAAAAATCCATCTGGGGGCCAACACAAAAAAAATGGTTTGAAGATACGGTGCAAGCATCCGATGCCTGCTTTAAGCTCCTGTTTTCGCCCACCCCGGTGGTGGGCCCGGACCGTGACAAAAAAACAGATAACCACGCCAATAAGGCTTTTGAAACGGAAGGGACCTGGTTAAGAAAGTTTTTATCGGACCAGAAAAACATGTTCACCATCAACGGTGACCGACATTGGCAGTATGTTTCTGTGGACAAAGAAACCGGACTGGTAGAATTCGGATCAGGACCCGTAAGTGATGCCCATTCCCAGGGCTGGAACCAGGATGATTACCGGGAAGAACACCGCTTTTTGCGACTGAAAGGAGGTTTTTTGAGCATCAAAATCACAAAGGACAGTCAAAACCCTGAAATCATTTTCACCCACCATGATGTAAAAGGTGAACCAGTCAATGAAATGAAATTTTCCAAATCCTAAATCCCAATATGCCGAATTACCAACCTTCCTTTCGGGAGGGATTTCAACGGGAATATCAACTTATTACACATTGATATTTGTTACGTTGGCGAAAAAATCCCCCATACCCCCTTATTAAGGGGGATTTACCTGATCTGCTTTTTCTGTGTCTATTTTAAGAAGGGTACTGCCTAGCAAAATAAACGTCATATAGAATCGAACAGGTTCTAACCCTACCGATGACGGTTGTTCCTGTAATAGGCCGTACTCCCAGGTTAAAACAAGCCTAACTGTTCTTTGTCTTCATCATCCTCGTCATCCTTTTTTTTGAGTTTAAAATCCACGGTGGATCCGACTTCCAAATCATCTTCTTTACCTGAATTATTTTTTATTGGAGTTACTTCGGAAACGATCAGCTCTATCTCCTGAATGGGGTGATTGGATACTTTATTCCCCACAGCCCGCCAGCCTTTCACATCTATCATCATGTCCATATCATATACCACTTCTTCCGTCTCCTTTCCTTTTTTCACCTTGACTTTTACCTGGGGCTGCTGCTCTGTGGAGACTAAGAGTAGCTTAGATTGCTTATGATCAGAAATAAAATTGAATTTTTTATTTAAGGTAGAAGTCTCAATCAAAAACCGTTTGACATAATGGTTTTTACTACCTCCATCATAATAAATGGCTGAAATCACTTTTTTAGGATCAAATTTCTCTATGGACAGCAGGTTGGCCTGGTCATAACGATTAGTCAATTCAAAATTGGTCAGTTCATAATTTCCATCTTTAAGAAACACAATAATCCGGTCATCTCCCAGAAAATTGCCGATCAGTTTCCCCCTTTCATCCGTATTTAACCTGCCTACAGAAGGGTCATAATAAATATCCAGTCCACCTAGGGTGGAGACGCCTTCCATTTTTAACTGGATTTTTCGTACTGGGTATTTGGTCATGGTATTACCCTGAGCACCCCTCCCCTTTATTTCCAAGTCCGAGAAATCAAAATCAAATACCTTGATGCGTGCCTTGGCGCCGGCCGTAAGGAATACGGTGACGATTTCTGCCTCTCCGTTGGCATTGGCCGTGAAGTACAGAACTTTACTTCCCTTGGTTCCTTTGGTCAGCACGTATTCCCGGTCTCTGGTTACACTCAGCACCTGAAAACGTTTGACCATGCTTTTGCCCGAAGCACCATCCAGGTAAATCAAGTTATAAACCATGCGTTCATCGCCCTTTCTATAGACGGCCACATGAATAATGTCCTTGCCCACAAAAACTTTATCCTGGATTTTAGAAACAACACAAACCCCATCCCTGCGAAAAACTATGATGTCATCCAAATCAGAACAATCGCAAACAAACTCATCCTTTTTCAAGCCATATCCTATAAAACCATCCGTTTTGTTAACGTACAGTTTGGCATTATTGGCAGCTACTACATTGGCGGCAATGGAATCAAATTCCCTGATTTCTGTTTTTCTTTCTCTTCCTTTACCGTATTTGGAAAGTAAATCTTTATAATATTTGATGGCATAGTCGGTCAGGTTCCTGAGGTGATGGTTGACTTCCTTCAGTTCGTCCTGGAGCTTTCTCATCAACTCATCCGCCTTAAAGGTATCAAACTTGGAAATTCGTTTGATTTTGATTTCCGTCAGCCGGATGATATCATCCCGGGTGATCTCCCGATAGAATTCAGGCTTAAAGGGTTCCAGTCCTTTATCAATGGTTTCGATTACCGCTTCCCAGGTTTCACATTCTTCTATGTCCCTGTAAATCCTGTTTTCTATGAAAATCTTTTCGAGGGAGGAGAAAAGCAGTTTTTCCATCAGCTCCCCTTTCCGGATCTCCAGCTCCCTTTTTAGGAGGGCCCTTGTCTGTCGGGTATTGTATTCCAAAATATCATTGACCGAAATGAATATTGGCTTCTCCTCAATGATCACACAGGCATTCGGGGAAATACTCACTTCACAATCCGTAAAGGCGTACAAGGCATCAATGGTCATGTCCGGAGATTGTCCGGGTGCCAACTGAACCTGGATTTCCACCTCCTTGGCCGTGTTATCCACTACCTTTTTGATTTTTATTTTTCCCTTATCATTGGCTCTTATGATGGATTCAATAACGGAATTGGTAGTGGTGCCATAAGGAATATCTTTGATCAAAAGGGTTTTGTTGTCCTCTTCTTCTATTTTAGCCCTGACCTTGACCCTTCCACCTCTTAAACCTTCATTGTATTCCGAAAAATCAGCCTGGCCCCCTGTGGCAAAATCCGGTAGAATAAGGGGCCTGTTTCCATTCAATATTTCAATAGACCCCTCTATCAGTTCGCGGAAATTGTGGGGAAGAATTTTGGTGCTCAATCCAACTGCAATACCCTCCACCCCCTGTGCCAACAAGAGAGGGAATTTTACCGGCAAGGTAACCGGTTCTTTTTTCCTGCCATCATAAGAAAGCTGCCATTCGGTGGTCTGGGCGTTAAATACAACTTCCAGGGCAAACTTGGAAAGCCGGGCTTCAATATACCTCGCAGCCGCAGCTCCATCACCGGTCCTTACATCCCCCCAATTTCCCTGGGTCTCAATTAACAGGTCTTTTTGCCCCAGGTTGACGATGGCATCCCCAATGGAAGCATCCCCATGGGGGTGGTACTGCATGGATTGCCCAATAATATTGGCCACCTTATTAAAACGACCATCATCCATTTCCTTCATGGCATGCATGATCCTTCGCTGTACTGGTTTCAGGCCATCCTCTATGGCCGGAACCGCCCTTTCCAGGATCACATAGGAAGCATAGTCTAAAAACCAATCCTTGTACATTCCGGTGACCGGAATGGAATCATGTAAGCTTTCGTCCCCGTTTTCGGGGTTTATATCATTATCACTCATATATTATTCAAATAATTCCAAATAGAAATATTACAAATCACCAATATCACCGAAATAAAATTCCCGGCCAGAAAGTAATCATTTGATATTTTATCTTCTTCATTCTTCAGCCTTGTACCTATTTTTAATGCCCCAAATAAAATGAGGGACTGACCAAATCCCTGGGTTAAACCGACATAAAGAAATAACCGTTCTAAAACCCCTGACATCATCGGTCTCAAGGAAAACCTTTTCTTACAAATTTTCTCCTACGCACCAAGAATATCCAAAATGCAATGAATTCCGAAGAAAAATAAATAATTAAAAGAATCCATAGACTTTTCATCGGCATAATAAAAGTTCTAATGATCTTTTAAATCTAAAATAAAATTTAACCCTTATTTCACAAATAATGAAATAAATCATTTTATTTCATTATTTGTGAAATAAAAATCATCTGCTCTATAAATAGGAATGCATTACCTACCCCATTAAGCGGCTTCCGTCTCTTCTTCAGCCGTTTTTACCTCCGGATCATCAAAAACGATATCTTTCTCAATCTTCAGGTTGTCGATAATAAAATGCTGTCGGTCGGGGGTGTTTTTTCCCATATAAAATGTGAGCAGGTCTGCAATCTTTGTCTCTTTATTCAGGATGATCGGTTCAAGCCTGATATCCTCACCGATAAAGGTGCCAAACTCATTGGGTGATATTTCACCCAAACCTTTGAAACGGGTGATCTCAGCCGATTTCCCTAATTTATGAATGGCCCTTTGCCGCTCTTCATCACTATAGCAGTATATGGTTTCTTTTTTATTTCTCACCCTGAATAAGGGCGTATCCAATATGTAAAGGTGACCGTTTTTCACCAAATCGGGGAAAAATTGCAGAAAATAGGTCATGATCAATAATCGGATGTGCATGCCGTCAACATCAGCATCAGTAGCAATGACAATTTTTCTAAATCTCAAACCTTCAATTCCATCTTCAATATTAAGGGCATGTTGAAGGAGATTGAATTCCTCATTTTCATATACCACTTTTTTGGTCATCCCATAACAATTCAGGGGTTTGCCACGGAGGGAAAAAACCGCCTGTGTCTGAACATCCCTTGATTTGGTGATGGATCCTGATGCAGAATCCCCTTCTGTAATAAACAGCATGGTGTTGTCTTTCTGCTCATCATTGGCCTTGTTGTCATCATAATGCACCCGGCAATCCCTCAGTTTTTTATTATGAAGGTTGGCTTTTTTAGCCCGGTCATTAGCCAATTTTTTTATTCCGGATATTTCCTTCCTTTCACGTTCAGACTGCAATATTCTTTTCAGGAGGGCATTGGCCGTATCCGGATGTTTATGAAGATAATTGTCCAACTCATTCTTCACAAAATCATTAACAAAAGTCCTTAAGGTGGGGCCGTCTTCGCCTATGGTTTGTGAACCTAATTTTGTTTTGGTCTGGGATTCAAAAACAGGTTCCTGTACCCGCACCGCAATGGAGGCCACCACACTTTGCCGAATATCTGAGGCATCATAATCCTTCTTGAAAAATTCCCTTACCGCCCTAACGATGGATTCCCTAAAAGCCGCTAAATGGGTGCCGCCCTGGGTAGTAAACTGACCATTCACAAATGAATAGTATTCCTCTCCGTATTGGTTGGAATGAGTGATGGCAATTTCAATATCTTCACCCTTCAAATGGATGATGGGATACCTGCGAC
>JBBDSB010000604.1:0-3007 GCA_040905205.1 Cyclobacteriaceae bacterium | reverse complement strand
TTAGGTGAATTAGGCTACCGGATAGGAATAACAGGGAAGTTACATGCAGGGCCTGAGGAGGTGTTCCCATTTGAAGAATTGGACATTTTAAAGAATGGTACTATTGATAAAGAAATGTTCAGAAATTTTGCAGAGAGAGAACCTAATCAACCTTTTGCTTTAATTATCGCATCCAGTAATCCCCATAGACCCTGGAATAGAGGAAATTCAGAAAAATTTGATCCTAATACTTTAATACTGCCGCCCAATTTAATTGATACTCATAATTTTAGGAAGTGGTATGTCCGGTATTTGGCTGAAATGGAAGACCTTGATCGTCAAGTAGGGCAATCACTTAAGGCTTTGGAAAGTACGGGCGAAGCTGACAATACGATGGTAATTTTTACTTCGGAACATGGTGCCTCTTTTTCGGGGAAATGGACCAATTGGAATGTGGGGGTTCAAACTGCTTTTGTTGTTCGTTGGCCGGGTGTGATAGCAGAGGGTGGGCGTACCGATGCTCTCATACAATATGCGGATGTTGTGCCGACCCTTGTAGAAGCCGCCGGTGGAATAGTAGATGATTCTTCTTTTGATGGCACAAGTTTCCTGCCGGTCTTAAAGGGCGAAACAGACGAACACCGGCAATATGCCTATTTTATGCATAACCATGTTCCCGAGGGGCCTCCATACCCAAGTCGTTCGGTAACAGATGGTGAGTACCTTTATATTCGAAATTTAAAGTCTGATAATTTATTCATTGAAAAACATGTATTTGGTTCTACCAGAGAAGATGATTTTTTACCATTCTGGTTTAACAAAGCGACAACGGATGTACACGCTCAAGAATTAATTTTTAGGTGGATGCAAAGGCCCGATGAGGAACTTTACCAAATGGAGCGGGATATCTATAATTTTGAGAATGTAGCTAAAAACCCAAGACTAAGTGTAATAAAGCAGAGATTGTCGAATGAATTGGATGCGTGGATGGAAAGTCAAAATGATCCCGGCGAAGCCCTTGATTCATGGGTGGTTTATAAAAATAACGGGGGGTATGTAAATGAATAAATACCACAATAATTTAAAACCCGTATGGTATTTAAAAATAAACACAAATTTGTATTTCTTTGTGAAAGCTATCTTAATTAATTTTATACCTGTTATTTTTATTAGTGTCGGATGGGCACAATCGATGGATGAATCTCCAAATATTGTCATAATCTTAGCCGATGATTTTGGATATGGCAGTGTCAATTCCTACGGGGCCAGTAAAGAATTGATACGAACTCCAAATATCGATAAGATTGCTGATGAGGGGATGCGATTTACTGATACCAGTACACCTTCTTCGGTTTGTTCTCCTACTCGATATAGTCTGCTTACAGGAGAATATCCGTGGCGAAGTTCACTAAAATATGGTGTTGTTGGAATGACATCTCCTTTGTTGCCTGATCCAAATAGAACATCGTTATCATCCTGGCTTGAAACCCGGGGATACAATTCTGCCGCTATAGGTAAATGGCACTTAGGCTATACAAATGATACACCCGATTACACCAAGAAACTAACTCCCGGACCCGTTCAGTTAGGATTTGATTACCATTTTGACGTACCCCAAAACCATGGGGATGTTACCGGTGTATATGTTGAAAATGAATATGTTTATGGCCTGAGAAGTGATAAAGTTCAACCCTATAGCCGGTCCTACTATGGAAGACAATATTTTGGCGTCGATGCTCCCCAGCGTGTGAATGCAAATGTGATGGGTACGCTAACAGATAAAGCTGTAGAATGGCTGAAAAGACAAAATAAGGATGAACCTTTCTTTCTCTACTTTACACCGGTAGCTGTTCATCATCCTATAACTCCTTCAGATGGAATGAGAGGGCTGAGTGATGCGGGCCCTTATGGAGACTTTATCCAGGATTTAGATCTTAGTGTTGGAAGAATATTAGCAACGTTGGATTATATGGGGCTTACTGACAACACCTTGGTTATATTTACCAGTGATAACGGCGGACAGATACCCAATGAGGTCGACACCGGCCCTGTTGAGGATTATAAAAAGACACCAGAAATACAGGCTGTTAACGCAGGGTTAAAAATAAATGGGTCATTCAGAGGAGACAAACACACCATTTGGGAAGGAGGAACCCGGGTGCCTTTCATCGTTAAGTGGCCCGGAGTAGTTGAAGAAGGGAGTGTTTCTGATGAGATGATTAATATAGTGGATATTTTTGCTACTGTAGCAGAAATTACCGATGGAGAAGCACCTTCACCTGTGGAGGCTGCACCGGACAGTTATAGCTTCCTGCCTGTTTTGACCCAATCAGGGGATTCTGAGCGTAAAACCATGGTTACAGCTAATGCTAACGGTATACAAGCCATACGAAAAGGAAAGTGGAAATATGTGGATTATACACCTCCTTCTACATTGCCTGTAAGTAGGTTAGGACAGTTTGGAGATTTGAAAGAACCACAGCTTTATAATCTAGCAGAAGATCCCGATGAGTCAGTTAATCTTTTTAATGACAGCCCTGATATCGTTGATGAACTTTTACGCGAATTAGAAAAAATAAGAAAGCAACCAGAATTCAAATCAAATTGAATTAAAAAATGATCTTTTTTTTAAAATTAATATTTACAGGTTTTCTGCTTTTTTATGGAATATCCATTCTATTTAATTATTCAATTAAAAATAACTACGATTCAGAAGATGAAAATAAAGTATATAATATAACCTGGGTATCTCAGCCTATAAATATTGATGGTTTTTGGAATAAAGAACCATGGAAGAATATTCCGCCTCTTAACATAGATAAACATATTGGAAATGTGCCAGAGCATAAACCAACAGTTCAGGCAAAAGTCGCTTATGATAACGAGGCTATTTATATAATTTTTCGAGTTCAGGATAAATATGTAAAGTGTGTAACAGAACAATATCAGGGAAGTGTATATAAGGATAGTTGTGTAGAATTCTTCTTTACACCTGGATCTGATATTTCAAAAGGTTACTTTAATTTAG
>JBBDSB010000603.1:0-18375 GCA_040905205.1 Cyclobacteriaceae bacterium | reverse complement strand
ATTTATTTTAGTGGTTTTTTGTACAGTGGCTAAGGTATTTGCCCAAGAGAAGGATTCTGTGGAGTCCGGCCAGGAGGCATTTGATTTTCTCATTTTAAATGGGAAAATAATTGACCGGTTCACTTTTTTGGGTAGGGATTTCGGAAGGAAAATTCCATCCACCAATTTGGATGTGATGTATTATTTTAACACAGGATGGTACATGAATGCTTCCATATTTAAGTTTTTGGACCAGAACGTCCCCTATCAATACAACTTTTCATTGGGGTACCAAACCGATCTTTCTTCCAAAACTGATTTGAACTTGAGTTATTCCCAATTTTTTGTTGCTGAAGACAGCAAAGTCACCGGGATTCAAAATATGGGGCTCCTGCAAGGGACATTCGGTTTAGACTGGAATTACCTTTATTCCACTATTCAAGTGCAGGCACTTTGTTATGAAAAACCGGATATATTTCTTATCTCTAAGCATTCCAGGTATTTTGAGTTTGACCAAAAATTGTTTAAAGTCTTTATTGTTGCATTCGAACCTTCATTTTCCTTTACCTATGGAACAAGCAGGTTTTATTATTTGGGAGGTTTTGAAGAAAATCATGACCAAACCGCTCTGACCATAGATCAATTTAAATTTTTGAGTTGGGATATAAATTTCCCGGTAAACTTTGAATGGAATAACTGGATCATTGAATTTCAGCACAGATTGGTTATCCCACGGAATACACCGGATTTTGATGAATCTGTTTCCGGATTGGTTTTTGGTTGCCAATTGTTTTATACCATTCCAATTAAAAAATAAGCACGTTAATATGAGGATACTTTTAGTTGAAGATGAAAAATTGTTGGCCAAGGAGGTGCTATTTTACTTGGAAAAGGACGAAATCATTTGTGATTGGGCTTCCAATTATGCAGAAGCTTCAGAGCAGCTTGCCGTTAACCAATATGACTTTGTTTTATTGGACCTTGGGTTGCCGGACGGGGATGGCATGGACCTGTTGTCAGAAAGCAAAACAAATCAAAAACATGCTCTTGTCATTATATTGACAGCAAGGTCGGATATTAAAGACCGGGTGATGGGTTTGGAAATGGGAGCGGATGATTACCTTTCAAAACCTTTTTCCTTTTTGGAATTAAAAGCCAGAATGCAGGCTATCCTAAGGAGAAAAAGCGGTTGGAATAAAGAAAAAATCAATATTGGAGCCTTTCTACTTGACTTGGACAGTTGGACTGTGGGGTTTCAAGGTGAAAAAATTGTTTTGACTAAAAAAGAATTCAGCCTTCTGCATTTTTTACTGATACATCCAAACAGGGTGATTAATCGTTTCCAGCTTGCCGAACACATTTGGGGAGATCATTTGGAAGATGATTACCAGTCAAACTATATTGATGTGCATATAAAAAACATCAGGAAAAAATTGGGTAATTATGCTTCCGTAAAATGGTTAGAAACAGTTCGGGGAGTGGGTTACAAGATCAAAACCTGATCTGAGATGTATTTATCCACTAAAATGTTATTGTATAACCTTCTGGCAAAGGGGATTATTTTACTTTTCTTTTTAATGACCGGACCATTTTTGTTAAAATATTTTGCCCTAAAGGATATTGATGCAGAATTGCAGGATAAAAGGGATCAAATACTTACCATTATAAGTCAGGATGGGATGGAAGAGTTTTTTGTGGAGGATGATTCCCAAAGTGGTTTTGGAAGCTACAATATTTTGAGGGAAGAATATGTTCTTTTGGAGAGAATGGAAGAACCCTTCCTCCTGGATAGTATTTTCAACGAACAGAGAATTTTGGACAATGTGGCCGTATCTTACCGGGTCTGTGCTTATGTTTTTTCTTTTGAGGAAGAAGCTTACCTGATGGAAATCGGGAAAAGCCTTGAAACCATCAATCGTATTTTTGATTTAATATCCGGGATTATTTTATTATTGCTTCTGGCTTTTCTGGTACTTTCTTTCTTTTTGGACAACATTTTTAGCAAAAGGCTTATACAGCCCTTTAATAAAATAATAAGAGATAAAATATCACATATTAATGAACCTCAGCAGTTTAAACATGAACCCGTCGAAACCTCTACCAGGGATTTTAGAATGTTGGACGATGCCATCAGCGATATGATGTGGAGGATACAAAAATCATTTAATCAGGAGCGGGTTTTTATCTCCCATGCCTCACACGAGCTTAAAACACCGGTTTCGATATTACAGACTAAAATAGAGGCATTTTTTGGGGATGAAAATCTAAGTCAACGGGAGATGGAAAGGTTGATGGATATGCAACAGACTATTCAAAAGTTTAAAAAGATAATCAATGCCCTGTTACTTTTATCCAAAGTAAACAACGCACAATATTTAAAAACAGAATCGGTGTCCCTGAACGCTTTATTGGATGGGCTTTTTGAAGAATGGAGCCCTTTAGCAAAAGACAGGGCCCTCAAATTAAATCTGGAGATTGAAGATGACTTTGTTTATAGACGCAGTAACGGTTCCCTTTGTCAAATAATGTTGCAGAATGCATTGTCCAATGCCATGAAATATTCCTACAAAGGGACAACCATTCAATTGGTTGGCCAATTAAGGGCAGATGAATACCAAATACATATCATTAATAAGGGTCCGGGGATTTCAGTAGAATTAATGGACCAGGTAGCCGCTGGAATGGTTTTTTTAAAAGATGCAAAAAAAGAGAGTTCCGGGTACGGATTGCAGATCATTTTCAAAATCGCTTCTTTTTTAGGTGTAAAGGTTGAGGCAGCATCCAATTCCTCCGGCACAAATTTTATTTTTCGTTTTCCCACAAATTAAAACACTGGAAATCAGCAAGTATTTTCCATTTTATTGGAAAGTTCATTAATCTTCATTTAAACTTCATTTCAGCCCGGTTTATTTGTATTGTAAAAACTTAAACTTTTAAAATAATGAAAAGACTAAATTTTAATTTATGGATGACAGCGATCCTTTTTTTTATTTTGGTTAGCTGCAATGATCAGGATGGGACCATGGATGGAAATGCCAAACTAAGCGTATCCCTTATCGATGCCCCGGCAGATTATGATGAAGTATGGGTGGAAGTATTGGCCTTGGAAGTACAACCCAAGGAAAGTGATGAATCCGATGAATCAGCTTGGATCAGCATTGAAAACGAGTCAGAGGAAAAGAAAATTGATCTTTTGACATTAACAGGAGGCAATGCCCTGAATTTGGGTACCCAGGAAATTCCGGCTGGTTACATTTCTCAGATTCGGTTAATATTGGGGGACGACAATTATATTATGCAAGATGGCGCCAGGATAGATTTGACCACCCCGAGTGCCCAACAGTCCGGTTTAAAACTTCAGCTTAACCAGGAGCTTTTGGCTGGAATTCAGTATGACCTAATTTTGGATTTTGATGCCGCCCAATCAATCGTTAAGTCGGGAATTTCAGGACAATATATCCTTAAACCAGTGCTTAGGATAGTAGCAGAAGGCAATGCAAGTATAAAAGGAAACGTCATGCCTTTAACCGCTTCATCCACCGTTTATGGTATCAAAAATGGGGATACCTTGGCCACTTTTACGGATGATAAGGGAGATTTTATCCTTAAAGGGCTGGAACAGGGGGAATACCGGGTAGAAATTCATCCAATGGTGCCTTACTTAGGAGATACATTGTTTAATGTACCCACCAATTTAGGGGAAATTACACAACTTGATCCAGTTGAACTGACGGAGGAAGGAAAGTAAATTAAAATTCAAATCATTAATTTTGATCCAGCTCAAAAATTTCTTTTGGGCTGGAATTTTTGTTATTTGATAGGGCCTGCCATATTTTGCCAATTTTGCATTTATTTTTAGCTTTGGCTTATATAAGCCTATTGTTTTTATCTTTACAAAACTGTCTAAACAAATTTATAAAGCCATGCCCCTATTCCCTCCTATTAATTTTCCCAAGTGGATCGAAGAAAACAGACACCTGCTCAAGCCGCCTATCGGCAACCAGCAGATGTACAAAGAAAATGAGGATTTTATCGTGATGGTGGTAGGAGGGCCCAATGCCAGAAAAGATTACCATTACAATGAAGGGGAGGAGTTTTTTTATCAGGTAGAGGGAGATATTACCTTGAAGGTGGTGGATGATGGGCACATGAAAGACATCCCTATTAGAGAAGGGGAGGTGTTTTTGTTGCCTCCGAGAACCCCTCATAGTCCCAGAAGGCCTGCGGATACCGTGGGACTGGTTATTGAAAGATACCGGAAACCTGGGGAAAAGGACGGGTTTTTGTGGTTTTGTGAAAATTGTGGACATAAGTTGTACGAAGAATACGAAGCCATTACAGATATTGTCAATCAATTGCCACCCATCATGGATCGGTTTTGGGCGAACCCGCAACATTATACCTGTGAGAAATGTGGTACTGTCATGCGCAAATAAATGGTCCATTAAAAAGGGCCTTTCTTTTCTAAAGAGAGGTTTCTTATCTAAATATTTATGCCTCCAACCCAATTTGGTTTAAGTCTGGAATTCGCCGATGAGATGGACGATAAAGATCCATTGAAGGATTTTCGGGATAAATTTTATATACCTGAAAAAAATGGCCAACCTGTCCTGTATTTTTGTGGGAATTCTTTGGGCCTGCAGCCTAAAACGGTTGCTGTGGGCATAAGCAGGGATTTAAAGAAATGGGCTGAAAATGGAGTGGACGGACATTTTGAGGGAGCGGTACCTTGGGTGGATGCCCGCAAGCCTTCCAAGCCCCTTCTGGCTGAATTATTGGGGGCCCTGCCGGAGGAAGTTGTGGCCATGAACAGCCTGAGTGTGAACCTTCATTTGTTATTGGTTTCTTTCTACAGACCCAAAGGAAAAAAATTCAAAATACTTACCGAAGCCGGTGCTTTTCCTTCGGATCAATATATTCTAGAGTCACAGGTAAAGTACCATGGATTTCTCCCTGATGAGGCCATCCTGGAAATGGTTCCGCAACCGGGAGAACACCTGCTCAGAACGGCTGACATGCTCGAAAAAATCAGGAATCACAAGGATGAACTGGCTTTGGTGATGATGTCTGGTGTACAATATTATACCGGACAATTTTTTGATTTGGAAGCGATCAGCAGGGAGGCCTCCATGCATGGAATAAAAGTAGGCTTTGATCTGGCGCATGCCATTGGCAATGTGCCTTTATCTTTACATGAATGGGGCGTGGACTTTGCCACCTGGTGCAGCTACAAATACCTCAATTCCGGACCCGGAAATGTGTCAGGAATTTTTGTTCATCAGAAACATGCGGAAAATTTTGCACTTCCCCGATTTGCAGGGTGGTGGGGACACCGGGAAGAAGAGAGATTTTTGATGGAAAAGGGCTTTAAACCCATGCCCGGGGCAGATGGTTGGCTACTTAGCAATGATAATGTATTGGGTTTGGCCGCCCATCAAGCCTCACTGGAAATTTTTGCGGAAGCAGGTATGGGAAATTTAAGGAAAAAGAGTGAACTATTAACTGGGTATTTAGAGTTTATAATTCGAACTATTGGTGGGGAATCAGGTCAATTTGAAATAATAACACCCTCTAAATCAGAAAGTAGGGGCAATCAAGTGTCCCTGTTTATCCATCGGGGCGGCAAGGCTGTTTTTGATGAATGGGCCAAAGAAGGCGTGGTTGGAGATTGGAGAAATCCAAATGTCATCAGATTGGCACCGGTCCCTTTATACAATAGTTTCAGGGAGGTTTTTGAGTTTGGACAAATCATGAAAACCTCCCTGCGGAAATTTGACTAAACCTATACCAAATGAATAATCACATTAACCTTCTGGGAGCAGGCCTGATAGGCTCACTAATGGCTATATATTTAAGAAAAAGGGGTCTTGACGTTTCAATTTATGAAAAACGGGGTGACTGGAGAAAGGCAGAAAAATTGACTGAAGGAAGATCCATCAATATGGCTTTGAGTTACAGGGGCTGGAAAGCCCTTGAAAAAGCAGGAATTAAAGAAAAAGTAGCGCCCTACACCCTGCCTATGTATGGAAGAAAGATCCATGATGAACATGGAAATACTTTTTTTCAACCCTATGGCAAAGACAAGCAGGCGATCTATTCAGTCAGCCGGAATACCTTCAACCAAATTTTAATGGATGAGGCAGAAGCATTGGGAGCCCATATTTATTTTGACCACAAAGTTGAGCAGGTCAATATAGATAATAGAGAAGTTTTGTTTTCATTGAAAAACGGAAAGCCAAAAAAACTTCTTGCAGATATCCTGATCGGTTCTGATGGTGCCTATTCTTCCCTGAGAAATGCTTTTCAAAGTCAAAGGAGGTTTGATTTTAAGCAACAATATATTTCTCATGGTTACAAAGAACTGACGATTCCACCAAGCAAAGAGGGTGATTTTGCCATGGATCCAGAAGCCTTACACATATGGCCAAGAGGAAATTTCATGTTGATCGCCTTGCCAAATATAAATAAGTCATTTACCTGTACCTTGTTCCTTCCCTTTGAAACCCATAAAGTAAGTTTTGAAAATATTAGGGATGGTGTAGATGTTGAGCAGGTTTTCAAGACTTATTTCAATGATGCCTACCAATTGATGCCCCAGCTGAAAAAGGAATATTGTAAAAATCCAACCTCTTCTTTGATCAATACGGAGTGTTATCCCTGGACGGCAAATAACTGTCTTTTGTTAGGGGATGCGGCACATGCGATGGTTCCTTTTTACGGGCAGGGAATGAATTGCGGTTTCGAAGACTGTTTTCTTCTGGATGAATTGATTGATAAGTATGGTACATCCTCTCTGGATTTGGTTTTTGAGAAATTTCAAAAATCAAGGAAGCCGGATACCGATGCCATATGTCAGTTGGCCATGGATAATTTTGTTGAAATGAGCGAAAATGTGGCCGACCCCAAATTTTTGATCCGTAAAAAGATTGAAGCGAGGCTCCATGATCAATATCCTAATGAATGGGTGCCATTGTACAGTATGGTCACATTCTCTGATATGCGTTATTCTGAGGCCTATGCCCAGGGAAAATTGCAGGAAAAAGTAATGGATGAGGTGATGGGGAATACCCTGACTACCCAAAATTGGGATAGCCTGGATTATGGTGAAATTCTTGATAGGGTAGAGGTTTCCAGATCCGTCTGATTTTGGGTAAGTAATCCAATCCTGTTTTGCATAAGTGGATTGAAGGGCTTTATAAATTTATTTTAAACCTTTCGGCATATCCATCGATGCCCTGCAAGCCCCCGGTGTGAAGCACTAAAATTTTCATTTCCGGAGGGAAATGATTGCTTTTGATCATATCCATAAGCCCAAACATCATCTTGGAGGTATAGATGGGGTCCAAGGGAATTTTGGTCTGATGATAAAATTCGGACATGAATCTGATCAGTTCTGGTTTGTATTTGGCATAACCTCCAAAGTGGTAACGGTTAATGATTTCCCAATTACATTGTGGGCGGATTTGATGAGCTGACAACAGTTGTTCGATTTCGCGATAAATAAAATCGCCCTTCAAAACGGAAAAACCCAAGACTTTGCGCTTATAATCCTCATTGGCGAGTAAGCCGCAAAAAGTACCTCCGGTACCTATGGGAACGGTAATCAAGTCGTACTGCAGGTCATCCTGGGAAAGAATTTCAACACATCCCTTAATGGCAAGATGATTTGTACCTCCTTCAGGGAGTAGGTAAAACCGGCCAAATTTTTCTCTTAATCGGAAAATATATTTTTCGGTATTTTTCTCCCTGTAATCTTTTCTGCTTAGTGCCTCTAATTGCATACCCATGGCGACTGCCCGGAATAAGGTTGGATTGAGGGGGTAATTTATTTCTCCCCTAATCATGCCAATGGCTTTAAAACCTTCCTGTTTGGCGGCATGAGCAGTAGCAAGGATGTGGTTGGAGTAAGCCCCACCAAAGGTAAGGAGGGTATGGTGGCCGTTTTTTTTAGCTTCAAGGAGATTGTACTTTAATTTGTAGAATTTGTTTCCCGGAACTAAAGGATGCATTAGGTCAAGCCTTTTTATTTGTATCTGCAGTTTTTTCTCCTGAAGTAATGGATGGTGGATGGTTTGGTAATTGGATGGAACTGAAGTGCACAAAGTGAATTAATTTATGGATTAAAGGATAAAATATCCAATTGTTTTCCATCAAATCCTAATTTTGCATTATGAATCAAGAAATAGAAGATGTCTTGCCGGAGGATGAGACTTATTTTGAACACCTCAAATTATTGGTTGACCCTGGACAAGGGCCGTTGCGGATAGACCGCTTTATTACCGACAAGGTGGCCAATGCAAGTAGAAACAAGGTGCAGCATTCCATCGATGAAGGTGTGGTTAGGGTGAATGGAAACATCGTTAAAGCCAATTACAAAATAAAACCAATGGATGTCATTACCATGGTAATGGAACATCCCCGAAAAGAGACGGACGTGGTGGCCGAGGACATGCCGCTGGATATCCGCTACGAGGATGATCACCTTTTGGTAATCAATAAACCGGCAGGTATGGTAGTACATCCTGCCCATGGTAATTGGACGGGAACGCTGGTAAATGGATTGGTGCATTATTTTAATCATTTACCTGAATTACCCGGAAATACAGGTCGACCCGGATTAGTGCACCGGATCGACAAAGATACCAGTGGACTTCTGGTGGTTGCCAAATCAGAAAAGGCCATGACACAACTGGCCAAACAGTTTTTTGACCATACGATACAAAGGTCCTACCTTGCCCTGATATGGGGGGAGCTCAAGGAAGAGGAAGGTACCGTTGATGTGCCAATAGGAAGAAACATGAAAAACAGGAAGCTGATGCAGGCCTATCCCGATGAAAGCCAGGGAAAAATCGCCGTTACCCACTGGAACTCTTTGGAAAGACTCCGTTATGTCAGTTTGATTAACTGCCAGTTGGAAACAGGTCGTACCCATCAAATACGGGTCCATATGAAACACTTGGGCCACCCCTTATTTAATGATGCCGTGTATGGTGGAGATAAAATCCGGAAAGGGACACAGTTTTCGAAATACAAATCCTTTGTTCAGAATTGTTTCAAATTGCTTCCCCGGCAAGCCCTGCATGCCCAATCCCTGGGATTTGAGCACCCCATTACCGGTAAACCAATGTTCTTTGAAAGTGAAATCCCTGAGGATATGGCCGTAGTCATTGAAAAATGGAGAAGTTACGTTCATTTCGAACAATAGGCTATTAACAATTTCACAATTCGAAAATATATTTCGGTCAATTATTTTAGTATTCAAAAATAATTGACCCCTTTATTTAATTAAATGTAAATAAATCTATTTTTTGATGAAAATATTTCTTTAAACTAATGGTTTTATTACATTTGCTTCATCAAAATTTAATTTAGTCTCTCGGTATCTGGGATTTGATATCCTTCTTTGGAAAAGCCGAAGCGTTTTTGAAGGGTTAAATTAAATCAAACATTACAATGTAGGGTGTTGAAATTGGCAGACAAGCCCTCCTGTCTCGGGGGTGGAGGATCCAAATTTATTTGGTGTACTGAATAAAGCACACATCGAGCTCAATGTGTTGCCTAACAGCTCCGTGGAGGTTCGAATCCTTCTCCTACAGCTAAAAAAGGTTAATTTTCTTTTCATTTTTAAAGAAGGTTAGCCTTTTTTCTTTTTTAACTGCTGTTTATTAGGCGATATCCGTGATGGAAGGTGCTATTGATTTCCCGGATTCACTCCGGTTTATCAGCGCCACCCATGATGGAATAGAGCATCTTCTGAAAATAGAAGGGTTTTCTTTTAATATTTTAAACCAATTGCCCACTTTTGACGAAATCTACTCATCTCTTTTCTGTATTTTTGGAAAATATTGAAAAAGCTGGATAATGGTTTGTGACCGTTACCAAGTCAACCTTTATAGTTTTAGGTATCTTTAAATTGAAATATTGAATTATCTCCGCTTTATTTTGTATTCTTGAATTGAAAAATGGCAGCAATTATAAAAAATAAATTAAAGTTAAAGAAAGGCCCCAAGCTCATTTTTAAAGTCACCTCAATTATATTATTTACCCTGGTGTTAATACAGCTTGGACTTTACTTTGGATCAGATTGGTTGTTAAGGGGGTACCTTAAACAACAGGTTGAGGAGATATCCGATGGAAAATATTCCGTAGATTTTGACCGGTTTTATCTTTCCCTGATCCATAGGGGTTTTTTCGTTAAAAATTTCACCCTTTATCCAATGGATACCACTGTTTTTGAGGCATCAGAAACGCCGTATTATCAAATCATGGTGAAAGAAATAGACCTGAAGCGGCTTTCTTTCAATAGAGAAAATAAACGGATAGAGGTGGGGGAGCTCCGGTTGACCTCACCCATTGTTCAGTCCAGGCAAGACCAAAATGTGTTGGAAGAAGAAGATATTTCTCCTTTGGAATTATTGGAAGCGGAAATTCAAAAATCCTTTGGACCCAATTTGGATGAGGTGCTTATCAGGGGTTTTTATGTCGATAATGCTGACCTATTGATGGAAAACTTTATCAGCCAAAAGTCAATTACAGCATCCAATACAGATTTGTTTGTTAAGGATATAAGGGTTAGTAAAGAAAGAGTAGGTGAACTACCTTTTGATGCCGGCGGCTTTTCGCTTAAGCTGACTGATTTTGAAATACAGTTAGCAGACAGTATTCACCGGGTATTGGCCAATTCGGTTGGAATTTCTTCCCTGGAAAAAGAAATTACGGCAGATAGAATACAGATCCTACCCGATTTGAGTCAAGAAGCAGATGTCTATTATGAATTTGCATTGGAAAACCTCAGGTTAGGGGATGCAGATATATACAGAATGTTTCAGACCTCGGAAGTGGAAATCGGGGAATTGAATCTTCAGTCACCGAATTTCAGACTTTATACTGACCGGACAGCGGATCAGGAAAAAGAGCGGACAACGGATTTATATGTATTGATCAAGGATGTGCTGGCTTCTATTTCCATCGATGAATTAAAGATCGATAAAGGTAAATTTATTCAAAGAGGGGTGCAAGATCCCAATAAAAACAGGATAGAGGCAGAAGAAATCCAGTTTCTGATGGAAAAGGTATATATCGGTCCGGATCTGGACATCAGGGAAGACAATTTCTTTTACTCCCAAAATGCGGTTTTGGAGATAAACCGGGCAAAAATTGCCTTGGCCGATGAAATACATTGGATTATAGGAGAAAAAATATTTTTGTCTTCGTATGATGATAAGGTTTCAATTTCCAATGTGGAATTAATGCCATTGGCCGAGACAGACACCCTTTTTGAAGCCACCCTTTTTGAAATCAAAATACCCCAACTGGATTTTTCCAATGCCAATTTAAGAAAAATCTATAATCAAAAAATTGTGGACATTGGAGAATTGATAATAAAATCTCCGGAAATCCTTTTAAAGGATATTATAGGGAACCGCAGGGATACCACCCTTTTTGCAGGGGCCACTTTGCAGGACCTGAGCAAAGATTTTTTGAGAGCCATCTATGTAGACCGGTTGGAAATGACAGATGGCAGTCTGGTGCTGGATAATAACCTTAGAATAAGGAAGGACAGCCTTTCATTTGGTAAAATCAATTTTGTTTTGGAAAATTTTCAATTGGATGAGCAGCAGGACAAAGAGGATGAATCAAGAATTTTCTTTGCGGATCATCTCCGGTTAGAAATCGGGGATTACGCCTTAAAACTTTCTGACAACCTGCATCTTTTCGCTGCAGAAAGGATTTTGATTGATACCAGGGAGGAAAGGCTTAATATTGATGGTTTCCGGTTAAAACCATTTTTTCCGGATGTGAGACCAGTTTTGGAAAGATATGGTAAGACTACGGCTTTGAACATCGAAATTCCCCATTTTTCCGCAACCGGGGTAGATATCAACCAGGCCTATTTCGAGAACAAGCTTTTTATCAAGCACATTGATATCCCCAGTCCCATCATTCAATGGACCAAATATATACCAGACCTTGATGTGGAGGAAGCAGAAAGGATGGAAAGAGGGGATATTTTAAATTTGATCACCAATTATTTTTCTGTCATACAGGTGGATTCCCTAACCGTGGATGAGGGCACTTTTGTTTACGATAACTTTGCCAAAGAACGGTTTAGGTCATTTGCTGAAAATGATATTGCCATCACCGTAAAAAATTTCTATTTAGACAAAGAAACTGATCTCCAGGACAACCGGACTCTTTTCTCGGAAGAAGTAGATGTCAACCTGAACAATTATGTGTTTAACATCGCTGATGGTAAATACAGCATTGTCGCCGAAAGGGTAGGGTTCAATTCTGCCAGAGAAGAGATCAATACCTTTAACGTGCAACTGATGCCCAATCGGTATTTGGATTCCAAAGTAAGCATTGAGGCAGTGATTCCGGATATGCGCATCAGAGGGGTGGACCTGGAGGCATTTCTATTTGACAATACCCTGGCACTTTCCCAACTAATCCTTACCGACGCCAATGTGAGGCTTTCCATCAACAGGAATTTTGAATTGGAAGAGGAAGAAGGCGAGGATGATTCAGAAAGGCCTGCTCGGAAACTACCCAAAACGATCGATGTGATCATGGTTGATTCCATTTTAGCTGCCAATGCCCGGTTCAGTGTGGCCTATTTTGAAGAAGGAAAAGACATAGACTTAATCACCACTGGAATCAATATGTCCTTTTCAGATTTTCTGCTGGATTCAGCAAGGCTTTCAAAAGGGGATATAGCCAGTTTTTTTGCCAATATGACCATGGAATTGGATGATTTTTCCCTGGCGCTCCGGGACAGTATTCATACCGTCAATTTTTCAAAAATTGAATTAGATTCCGAGGGGGACGAAATCATTTTGGCAAATTTACAAGTAAGACCGAATACCTATGTAGGCACAAAAGGAACACCGATTTTCAAGGGCCAGATTCCTCGGGTTAAAATCAACACCCGTTCTTTGACCAGTTTTCAGGGAACAGGGCAATTTGATGTAGAAAGCATTTTTTTAACCAATCCGGATTTGATGATTTATGTGGATGAAGGTGAGGCAAAGGAAGAAGATTTAAATTTGGAAGAAGAAATAAAGGAATTGATCCTGGAGCGGGTAAACATCTATAATTTTGAAATTGAGGGAGGAAAGTTGGCCATTAAGGAAAAATCAGATACTACGGAGGTTAATGCTTTTAATAACTTTAGCATTGTTCTTAACGACCTTAAATTTGATCTTACCAAGAAGCAGGAATTCAACACCGATTTTTTCCTGAGCAATGAATATGCCTTTGAACTTGAAGATTTTGTGTATGATTTGCCAGATAGCCTGAACAGGTTGAGGGTTGGATTGGTTTCCATGTCCAAAGACATGATGAAACTTCAAAATGTCCGGCTTTTGCCCAGGCTGGGTAAATACGAATATGTAAGAGAAGTGGGAACGCAAACTGACGTGGCGGAGGTTTTTGTGCCCAATATCCTTATCACGGGGCTAAATGTAAAACGGTTAATCAATCAAAATATCATGGTCGCCAACAAGATGCATTTTATGTCTCCTGAAGCCGAGCTTTTCCGGGATAAAAGGTTTCCTGAGGATAGCGATACCTCCAAGGTGATGCCGCAGGAATTGATGATAGATTCCGGGAAGCTATTGGATTTAGATACTTTGATGGTAAGCAATGGAATGGTGAAATACCGGGAATTTCCGGAAAAAGGTATGGTACCCGGTGACATCACCTTTTCAGATATGAATGCCTTAATGGTTCCTTTTCGCACAGGACCCAGAGAAAAGGAGGATGAAAAATCCCGGTTAACCGGCTCTTTTAAGATCAATGGCGCGGCTGAACTCAAGTTGGAAGCTCAGGCTGATTTTAAACCACCCTATCCAATTGCTGTGGAAGCCAGTGTTGGGGAATTTGAATTGGGGTTGATCAATTCCATCCTTGAAAGCAATGCCTTTGTTACCGTTGAGCGTGGGCGGATAAATGGAGGAGAATGGAATTTTGTGGCAGATAACCACCATGCCCTTGGGGAAATGACCCTCAGGTACCAGGATTTGAAAGTGAGGTTGTTAGATGAACGGACCCTGATAAGAGCTGGTGGTAGGAAGGGCATACTCACTTTTGTAATTAATTTCCTTGCATTGCGGAAAAACAATCCCCGAAAAATATTCAACAGATTGGTTTCCTCCATGATTTATGAAGAAAGGGATAAAAGGAAGTTCGTTTTTAACTACATGTGGAAAGCAACCTTTTCAGGTTTGATGGGAAGTTCTGGCTTGATGCAACCAAAAATACCACGCAAGGAAGAGGAATCTTCAGAAGGCAAAGGGCAATAGGATGCTTAGGTTGACAAAAGCATAGGCGACTTCAATATTTTCTTTTAGATTTGTGCACTTAAATACCTGAAACCAATGCAAACCGAAAAAATAGATCAGATCAAAGCCGAAATCCATGCTGCCAGTGCCAAAACCCCTGAGGAATTGGACGCTTTCAGAATGCGTTTTATCAGTAAGAAAAGTGTGGTGGGGGAATTGTTTGCGGTCATGAAAAAGTTACCAAATGAACAAAAAAGGGCATATGGGCAGTTGATCAATGGTGTAAAAGAATTGGCGGAGGAAAAATTCAAAAATTTAATTGAGCAGGTAAACGGGCAAAAAAGAAAGCAAAAAAGTGGAGACCTTGATTTAACCCTTCCACCGACCACCTGGGCCGTAGGTGGAATACATCCCCTTACGGCCACCCGTCAACGGATTGTGGAGATTTTTGAAAGGATTGGGTTTAACCTTTCAGAAGGCCCTGAAATTGAGGATGATTGGCATAATTTTACGGCATTGAATTTTCCCGAAAACCATCCGGCCAGAGAGATGCAGGACACTTTTTTTATTGAGAAAAATCCTGATATTGCGCTGAGAACGCATACCTCTTCCGTGCAGGTAAGGGTGATGGAAGATGAAAAACCACCTATCCGTACCCTGTCCCCCGGAAGGGTGTTTAGGAATGAGGCCATTTCAGCGAGGGCGCATTGCATTTTTCACCAGGTGGAAGGTTTGTATGTGGACGAAAATGTAAGTTTTGCCAACCTGAAACAGACCCTGTATCATTTTGCCAAGGAAATGTTTGGTAAGGACACCAAGGTGCGGTTCAGGCCTTCTTTTTTTCCTTTTACCGAACCCAGTGCCGAAATCGATATTTCCTGCCAGCTATGTGGCGGCAAGGGTTGTAATATTTGTAAAGGATCCGGATGGGTAGAAATCGGAGGCTCAGGAATGGTCGATCCCAATGTATTGGAAAACTGTGGCATTGATTCAGAAAAATACACTGGATTTGCCTTTGGTATGGGCATAGAGCGCATTGCCATGCTCAAATACCAAATCAATGACCTGAGGTTGTTTACAGAAAATGATGTGCGGTTCTTAAGGCAGTTTAGGGGTTTGCTATAAACCTGAGTTCGATTCTATATGACGTTTATTTTGCTAGGCAGTACCCTTCTTAAAATAGACACAGAAAAAGTAGATCAGGTAAATCCCCCTTAATAAGGGGGTATGGGGGATTTTTTCGCCAACGTCCCAAATATCAATGCATTATAAGTTGATACTTCCGTTGAAATCCCTCCCGAAAAAAAATCGGGACAAGCTCTGCCTCCTTGAAAGGGGGAGTCGCAGAAAATGAAATTTGGGTTGATTCTTAGATGCTTTGCATTATCAGAGAATTGCCCATTTGCTTAGGAAAGGAATAGCACCCATATTTCGTACTATTTAATAATCGAACTCAGGTTATAAATTAAATTACCGGATTAGAATTATTCCTGGTATTTTTCAGAATACCGCTTGTACAGGAGTTGCTGCTCATTTTTCAAAACGATGGTTTTTCCATCCACAAAAGCATGAAGCAGGTCATTGGACATCATGTCCAGGGCATCACCTCTGGAGACAAAAAGCGTTGCCCTCTTGCCGGTTTCCAAACTGCCCACCTCTGCATCGATTCCGAGAATCTTTGCCGGATTCAAAGTAATCTGTTGGAGGGCCGTCTCTTTTTCCATTCCATGTGCCACGGCACTTCCGGCATAAAAAGGCAGGTTTCTTGCCCTGCCAAGCATGCCCTCATGGGATAAGGCCACCATGACCCCTGCTTCTGTAAGCAGGTGGGGTAATTTGAAGATTTGATAAATATCCACATCGGCATTTTCAGATAGGCCATGTACCGGAGGTAAAATGACGGGGATACTATTTTCACTTAAGAATTCACTCACCTCAAGGGCATCATTTCCCGTGATGAGCACAATTTTTTTCACATCATGCCCCTGAAAAACCTGACCGATGCGATAATTTCCTTGGCATCACTGGCGTGAAGGATCAATGTCTTTCCACCATTCAGAAAGGCAATTTCAACGTACTGTTGAGAATAACAGGGGAAGAGAAAGCACTCTTGAACTTAAAATAAGACTGGAATATTCAGAGTACACAACCTCCCATGAAAATAAAGGTCACCTTAAAAAAACGAAACTCTTCATCAAAAACATGGTGAGCATTCGCTGCAAAATTTTGGTGAAAGCAGTATTGGAAAATCTTGGGCTGAATTATTCCAAAGTGAAATTAGGAGAAGTAAAAATCATCGGGAATCTTTCTGATGCAAAGCATGAGCAACTTAAATCCGATTTGTTAAAATGCGGCCTTGAATTGATGGAGGACAAGAAGTATATTTCAACGGTATCACCATATTAAGTATTTTCCTTCCACATGGATGAATGATTATCTCCCAATTATTTTCCCCAGATGGGCACCTCTTTTAGTATCCTTTCTACGGTTTCTTCGCAGGCATCAATGGCTGCCTTATTATTTGAGGCCGAAACCATCACGAAAAAACAAATTTCTCCTGTTTTGATTTCGCCTAAACTATGATAGATGTGCATACAGCGGATGGGGTAATTGGTAAAGATATCTTCCCTGATTTCAAAAGCTTTTTGGAGTGCCCTCTCCTCAATAGCGGTGTAATGAATGGCTTTGATTGTTCCGCCTGATTTTGTATCTCCCTGCATTTGTTGGATAAAGGTACTGATACCACCGACCTCATACTTTTTGCCCTGATGGGCTAGGTAGTCAGCTATTTTTTCCGGAGTGATAGGCCCCTGGACAAATATATTTTTGGGCTTTCGAATCTTCTGTTCCATAGATAGATGGTTAAATGGTTGAATCCTTCGCGATCATACCCCTGGCGAATGCATTGGTTTCCTTTTGCATGCTGAGAATGGTTAAATATCCAAATTTTTCAATTCTTCTTGCATTTGATCAAATTCCTCCATATTGATGAGTTTCACCGCATTGGGAAAAAGGGTATTGTCTTCCCTGAATATATGGAGTTTCAGCAATTCGATCAGTTCCCTTCCATTGTTGTAGGCGACATCAAAAATCAGCATTCGGCTTGTTTCGTCCTGTATGCGTGTGCCTAGCCCTAAGAGGTTGAAGGATAGCGCTCCAAGTTGAATGAATTTGATGTGATCGTCTTCAAGTAAGTCCACGCCTGTCCGAGGCTTCTGGCTTTGGCTGTGTTCCCCGGAGTCTACAAGTCTCTTGTGCAAAAGTGGGAAAAGGATTTTTTCTTCCTTAATGTTATGGGCCAAAAGATTTTTGTCGAAGAACTCAAAAAAATCTCCAAAAACCTCATTGATTTTTTTGTCGAATTTATATCCGTAATTCCTGAATTGCGCCAATGCCGACTCAAAGTCCGAAATTTTCCCCAAGGCAACTAGGTGTTCTGTTTTAAATTGTTGGATCAATTCAGGCAATTTGCTATCACCGGAAGTTTTTTCCATGTTATATGCATCAGGCGGATCCATTGGGGAATTTTCTATTTTTTCTAAATCTTTTTCCACATGCTTTTTTATTGGATCTTTTTTCTTGATTGATTTTAAAGTTTCCGCATCAGCATTGACCAATCTTTTTCCGGTTTTTGGGTCTATTATTCTCATCGGCTTTAGGTATTTGGGTGTAAAGTTGGTCTAAATTGGTTGGATTTTTTATGATATAAATCATTACAGCGAATGAGTTTTGTTACTGAATTGCTACCTATATTTCCATTAAATTGTTCCCAAAATTGATTTCACAAATTGAATTATAATCTCAATGGAACTGATTTCCAAAATAAAACTTAACAATTCTGCATTGGTCCAAAGCACTTTTGAATTTTGGTTAAAAGATCGGGGCCATATCCGTACTCCTTTTCCTATCTACATCCGAAAAGACCTTGAAAAACAAGCGGTTTCACGGTTTATGGATTGGATCAATCAATTGGATGAAAAAGGGAAGAAAGAAATGGGTGATGGGTTTTTTAGGGACAAGTTTGAGGAAATCCTTTTCCAGATTGCAATGGACTTGGTTGAAACGGAGGACGAAAAACTGACACTGCATTTCCCGTTTATGCTCCGTCAAGGGG
>JBBDSB010000602.1:0-3028 GCA_040905205.1 Cyclobacteriaceae bacterium | reverse complement strand
AGGTGACTGACTGGCAAAATATACTTCATCTAGAATCGAACTCAGGTTATTAATAAATGTATAAAGGAAGCTGCGCCAAGAGGGGAGTTTATACAAGATAGATAGGGATAATAATTTTCCCTACCTATCTTAATTTTCCCGGAATAATCAATTTAGTGCTTCAACGCTTTGTTTCTTATTCTCTGCCTGGAGGATCTTTCCTGAAAATCCTTTGAAAGGATTGGAAGCCAAAAAGAGAAAGGGACTCTCCATCTTTAAATTTTTATTTGCATGAATGTCTTCAAAATCATTAACCAAGGACCATTGATTCAATGATTTATTATCCGCGGAAAAAAAGCTTTGTGGATAAATTATGGCGTTGGCTTTGATTTGTTTTTCCAAAAACCGGTTAGCATAAAATTCTGTAAACGTTTTTAGCGAACTGATTTCCTTAAGGAAATCACTTTCATCTACCTCCATGCCTGTATCATCTATGATTTGGTTGTTGATAATATTACTATTTGCCTCCATAATAGAAACCGCCGCTTCGGTTAGCTTCTGAAAAGAGAATATACCCATTTTTGAAATGGATACCAATTCTTTTCGGATAGGCTCAGGCAGGGAAGAAATGGGATAGGTAGGGGAAGGGTTATTGTTTACCAAGACATCTAATTTTCCATATTTATTTCGGATGGAGTGGATTAAAGCTTTACAGAATTTATTGTCATTCACATCCCCGATCATGAGATTACAATCAACATTTTCATTTTCAATGTCCAATTTATTTAGAACCGTCTTTTCATTGAATTCCCCACAACATAGTATTATATGGGCTCCGGCTTTAGCAAAATCCATCGATAACTTTTTTGAAAAGACAGAATTGCCATTGGTGATCAAGACAACCTTATTTTTTAAATGATTATAGTTATTCATAAATTTCCCAAATTGGGTCAGTTGGTTTAAGTAATGGTTAACAAACCAATTTTATACCAAAAAGGAAAAAGTCTTTATTTTATTTTTTAGCAAGGTTTAAAGCAGCAGGCGTATTTTCAATAATTCTTTGGGGAAAAAAATGGCTTTTTATGGAGTAGAAAAGTAACAATCACTGGAATTTTGGGGTAATTTAATCCTAAAGATAAGAAAAAAAGCCAAAATTTAATCGCCTATTTTGCAAGGAAATCCTTGTAATTCACTTCAATTTCCGCGGTTGTCAGTCCCCGGTGGATCAAAACCCGGTTTCGGAATTTGATGGGCTTGCCATTAAACGGCAATGGGCTTCTTCCTGGAAAAGCCATGTTTTGCATGCTGTTTTTCGACCTTAAAATCCAGCCCTGGTAGGAGGGAAGCTCCTCTGGAATTCCCATAATGACAACTCCGGGTTCCTCTTTACCTTCATCCGTTATATTGATCCAGGGACCTGCATCTACAGGCAGTTCTCTGGGTTCTACCTTTCCATTCGTATCAAAAAACCCCACTTTTTCTGAAAGTTTTACCCTTGGGGAGAATCCCCCGTAGCCTTTTGGGTCCTCCGAACCACCAATGCTCACCTTTTCTACCAAAGGCTGCATCGTGATTTCAAAATCCAATTGAAACAGATCAGGGGTCAGCCTTTCGAAATGAAGCAAAACAGTTTCCTGGATAATATACCTTTTCTTTTTGCCGGTTTCCCGCCACAATACACTGGCTTCCAGGCTTGCCTTTTTATCATTTTGGACCTGGGTGGTAACTTCATCAATAATCCATTCGATTCCTTCACAAACCCATGGATCTGCAATCCGTTCTCCATCCACCCATAACTGGTGCCAGGTCCAAAAGATTCCCCTGTGGTGAAGGTGATCTTTTGGAAAATCTTCCGTCAAAACCTCTCCGTCCAGACCGTACAAGGGATGAATATAATTGGCCCTGGGATATTGTCCGTTTTTGTCCTTTGTTTGGGTCTGATAAAAGTACCTGGGATGTTCACTTTCTTTTAATAACCATCCCTCTGCTTTTTTTTCGAAAGTTAGTTGCTGGGCAGATACTAGCGCTGTCAACCCAAGAATGAAACTTAATATCCCTACTAGTGGCTTTAACATAAACAAGATTGATGCATGGTAAATTTTATTTTCTGGAAAGAGAACGCTTAGCTGCCTTGACAATATTGATTGCATTCAACCCATATTTCTCTAAAAGTTCGGTCGGTTTACCAGATTCCCCAAAGGAATCATTGACCCCTACATATTCCAATGGAGCCGGTAGATGAGTGGCCAGTGTTTGAGCGATGCTGTCACCCAGCCCCCCGTTCAGCTGGTGTTCTTCCGCAGAAACACAACATCTGGTTTTGGCCACCGATTCCAAAATAGCGGAAGTATCCAAGGGTTTGATGGTATGGATATTGATCAATTCCACAGAAATTCCTTCCTCTCTTAACATGGCCTCCGCTACCACGGCTTCCCAAACCAGGTGTCCGGTAGCAAATATGGTTACATCTTTGCCTTCGATCATTTTCCAGGCTTTTCCGATTTCGAACTTTTGATCCTTTGGGGTGAAAATAGGCCAGCTCGGTCTTCCAAATCTCAGGTAAACTGGTCCCTGATGGTCCGCAATTGCAATGGTTGCGGCTTTGGTCTGGTTATAATCACATGGGTTGATCACTGTCAGGTTGGGAAGCATTTTCATCATCCCGATATCTTCCAGTATCTGGTGGGTGGCGCCATCTTCTCCCAGGGTAAGGCCGGCATGGGAAGCACAAATTTTTACGTTTTTTTCGGAATAAGCAATGGACTGCCTGATCTGGTCATAGACCCGGCCGGTTGAGAAATTGGCGAAAGTCCCTGTATAGGGGATTTTTCCTCCAATGGTCAATCCGGCAGCCACACCCATCATATTGGCTTCAGAGATGCCCACCTGAAAAAAGCGATCAGGGAATTCCTTTTGGAAAGCCCCCATTTTTAGGGAACCGATCAGGTCGGCACATAGGCCTACTACATTTTCATTCTTCTTTCCTACCTCTAAAAAACCGTCCCCAAATCCGGATCGGGTATCTTTCTTTTCGGTATAAGTATATTTC
>JBBDSB010000601.1:0-3037 GCA_040905205.1 Cyclobacteriaceae bacterium | reverse complement strand
TAGCAGGCGTATTCATTTTCATCTATCAGGCATACATCAGCTTTCCTTTCGGTTGAGGAATCTCTCTGCTTTTCAGTTTCGCGGTTTCAATCCATTCATCTATGATCACCTCTACATTGGATAAAGCTTCTTGATATGTCGTCCCATCAGCTGCACATCCAGCTAATTCTGGTACCTCGGCAATGTAGGATTCATCTTCCTTGCTCCAATATATAATGATCTCGTATTTATGATTATTTTTCATCTTCATCCAAGTTTAGCTGGTACTTTACTATGATGTTTCTTATTTGTTTGACTTGATAGGGTTTTGCTTTCCCTGATTTTGCCTGTATGTTCAAAATTTCTTCTATCCCTTCTTTGGTCAAAATATGATGGCTGCCTTTGATTCTTTCATCAAATCTCAAGCGAATCAGCAAATTCCTTAATTCTTCAAAAGCTATATTTTTGTCTGAAGTCCCTCGTAATATCTTTATCAGTAGTTTTTCATGCTTACTCATACAGACAAATCTAATCAATTGCACGTGCGTGCTTTTTTCCCTTTTCTTTCTCGCTGTTTCCTCTTCTGTTTGTCCTTTTTGATATAATCACTTATCATTTTTCGTTCCTCATCTGTAAGTGGCTTTGGATCAACAAAAAAATCAACATCTCTTGGTTCTCGAATTAATCCCATAATTATTAGTTGTTAAAGTATTTATCAATAAGTTTCAAAGCTGCTTCAGTATTGATGATCATCAGATGCCCACCGAAATTAACCGCTCCCAAAGTTTGTTCGTAGTGCTTGATTAATTGTGTTTTTGATCTGAAGGAAACATATCCTTCAAACCCGCGATGAAAAGATGTTTTACATGCAAAGGCTACTAAGTTTCCAGGGACTCCGGCATAAACTTTATTTTCCGCTTGGATAACGGACGGGGTTAGATCCTGCCTCTTTGCCGGGGAAATCGAAATCCATGTAGCAGAAACCGAAAAACCTGCTAACTAGACCGTTTTGGTCAAAGCGTGTCAACGTCTTTCGCTGTCTACACATCACGACATTTATCAGCAGTTCACGTATGTTGATCATACCCAATATTCCCCCGCACCCGAACTTGGTGCGCAACAGGCATATTTCGCAGCATCCCTTTACAGGCTATATTGTCCGGATAGCTTCGCACAATTCCGTTACCTTCACTATCTTCAACATGAGTAGGTATTATTTTGTCGCTCATAATTCTAAATTCTTTAAGTGCCGCATAACCTCTCTAACCACTTGGTCAAAGTCAGGTAAATCTTTAATCTGATCAGCCATGGAAGATTTCCAACGACCTTTATATTGTGGTAGTCGCTGTTCAAGTTTGTTATGAAAACTTTTTGGATCAATTTCTTTGCTTTCACATTTAGCTATGAATTCAATAGTGTAAAAAGCAATATCCATTTCATGAATTTCAAGCAGATACCATATATCATAGAAGTCCCGAGCCTTCTTTGCATTACGGAACGTAGTTTTTCGACCAAGACTTCTTCGAGAGGGTAGCAAAGCAATTGGTGTTTTTCCTGATCTGAGTAACTCAGGAATATATCTTTCATTACAGGTTTAAATTGTAATTGCTCACTTCTGGAAATATCAACTTTAATCTGCTTTTTAGCACCTAAACCACCAAGTGGCCCTACATAACTGACGTAAAAATTTATTCCTCTGTCTTCGTGCTCGTTATTGTCGATAACCTCAAGTGGTATATTGACTTCATCTTGTATGTATTCAAATACTTCCGAAAACCATTCAAGGATTTGTTCATTTAAAATTTCATTATCGAGATAGGTAAAATCAAGATCTTCCGAAAATCTATAATCCTCGAAATAGACTTTCTTCAATTCTGTTCCACCTTTAAAAACGATCGTTTTTGAAAGCATCTTATGTTGAGCTATGCCTTGTAGCGTCCATGATAAGATGTAGTCCTTTTCTATCTGCTGATCCCGCACCCCGGCTTCACGTGCTTTTTTCTGTATTTCGCCTGGCTTAATCATGTGTAGATGGCAGATTTAATGGTTTCTGTCTCCAAGTTTTGCTGTATGCTCCAACGACTAATCATTTTGCCAGACTTTGGAAGCTCAGTATCTAAAATCACATAGGAGGCTGTTTTTTCTTTCTGTAGTTTTTTAGTGATCTCCGATTTTATTTCAAGTGTTTCAAGCAGGAAGCCTAATCGTTTAATGACCGCTTGGGATTTAAAACGCTGTGTATATTCAAACAGCTTGTCGAATTTTATTTTATCTTTTGAAGTATAAATAGCCCTAGCTACTTCTACAATACCACCAGCATAGTCCGGTTTGAATAGACAGTCAACAAAAGTTTTTTCGAGATCGGAGCACAAAACCTTGTTAAAGCTGTCAATCCATATTTTCTTGGAACCAAAAAAATGATCTGCATTGTGATAAATGAACTTAAATGTGACCGCCCTAATTTTTAAGGTTGACGGTCTCTTCTGTTTTGCGACAACTATTTGCTCTTTAAGAGAAGGCTGAGTAATCAAATTATGGATTTGTAGGGCAGAGTAGTAGCCAACATAATGCTCAGTTCCCTTTGTCAAGTGTTCTCCTATTAAATGCCAGTCGGGCATGAAAGTATCTGCCTCCTGTTCATAAGGGATTATGTAGTACAAGCCTTTTTTTAAGCGCATCAGAAGACCTCTTTTAACCATATCGCTTAGTAACTCCTTTAATGCACTTTCGGTTGAGCTTGGCAAAGCCTTAACTGCCTCAGAATAGTCAAAACAATCCTTGTTTTGCCGGTTGAAATAGGTCAGAATTTTGTTGGATTGCGTTGATATGAACTTATTTTTCATAGTAATATAGTCAGCTTTTACCTGACGATAATGATACGAATAATAATTAAAATTTTATATTTATCGTAGTATAAAAGTCAGTTTTAACCTGACTCATGTGATACAAACCATAAATAGGTGATATGCGAGGATGATTTGGCTCTTCCCGATTTTCTCAGGACGTGCCAAATGCGGGTTGGTAGAGAAATTTTAAAAATGCGAAACGTGTGATTTCT